>QNDJ01000387.1 GCA_003644825.1 Candidatus Zhuqueibacterota bacterium
GTACTACACCAAACTATTTTTTCGAACCCAGATGATTTTTATATTGATGGTCAGTACAACTACCAGAACTATTGTTTATTTTTTACATAAAGCTTTCAGCACCAACTTATTAATTATGGCATTGATTTTATTGCCAGCTCTTTTTGCTGGCATTCTGACCGGTTCAAAAGTAACAAAAAAGGTTAATGAATCTCTTTTTAATAGAATAGTGGCTTCAGTTTTAATAATAATTGGAATAAAATTGATTATTTAACCCTCAAAAAAATAGGTGTTAAAAAAATGAAAATTAAATCGATTTTTATTATTATTTTAATTTTATCTGGTATAAGCTCTACTGTTTCAGGCCAGCTTTATGTAGGTTCAATGGGTGGTGGTATTTATATAAGTGAAAACTTCGGCAAAAGCTGGTCCATATTTACACTTCCGCCTTACTGTATAAATAATTTTAAGTTTAATCCTTACGTAGATGATGAAATTTTATACTGCTGCACTTATGATGGTTTATGGAAGGTATCCGTTCAGAAACCTGAAAAACCGGTATTACTTACTGGACCCAATGTCATTTTTGTAAACGATATATGTTTTGATTCTGAGAACCCGGAAACATTCTTCATTGCAGGAATGAATGGTATTTTTAAAACTATCAATAATGGTAAGAACTGGATTGAATTAAATATAAATTCCCCGGTAAAATATACAACTGTCATAAGATACAGCAAAAAGATACTGCTTGCAGGAAAAGAAGATGGAATTTATATATCCACCAATGATGGAAATAGCTGGGAAAGAAGGCTTCCACATAAACCGATAAGATGTATTTTGTCTGTAAAGGGGAAACTAATTGCTGGAACAGAAGATTTCGGTATATACATAAGCGATGATGACGGTAAAACCTGGAAATCAGGAAATAAAGGATTAAACCATCATTCAGTATACTCGCTTGCCCGGGACCCAGAGAATGGAATTATCTTTGCAGGTACCTATCAGGGGGGAATATACAAAAGTTTAGATTATGGAAAAACCTGGAAACAATTTGAAAACAATCTTTCCACTGAAACTATTCTTGGTATAGCTGTCTATGATGGTAATATCTTTGCGTCCTGTTTCTGGAAAGGATTATTTCGGAGTACTGATGATGGATTGTCATTTAGGTATATCGGATTTGCGAGTAAGGAAAATTATGGAATCTCAACAATATTAATTAACAGGAGGTAAAAAATTGAAAAAATTGTTGTTGATAATTTTATTATTTACTTCAGGTGTCCATCTTTCTTTTTCACAGAGTAATAAAGATTATGTAAATGGATTTGAAAAACGAAGGAATTTCTTATTGAATTATCTTGCAAAAAAGCCTGAAGTGAAAAGTATTTTTACTGCCTATGCTAAACTATATTTTGATAAGGATAAAGAAAAAGTCATAAAATATATCGATGAATTAACCTCAAAACCCCGATGGAGTATGTTTTTATGCCATCATCTTATAGACTTTTACCTCAGGTTTAAAGATGAGCTTCCTGTGTTAACCAGAGAAAAAATAAGGAACTATTATGTTACGAATTACTGGATGAGGGGTGATACTGAAAATCACTGGAATCTATACTATTCCGGATTATACCTTGCTGCTGAAGAATGGCCTGATGAAAATAGATGGTTTAATGGAAAATCTTCCAGGAAAATAAAGGAAGAATCACTGGAGTGGTTTAACCGATGGATGGAAACAACTGTAACTATCGGGCAGGGAGAATACGATTCTCCTAATTATACAGGAGTCCATATAGGAGCTCTTTTAAGCCTTTATGATCTGGCTAAATCGCCGGAGGTCCGACTAAAGGCAAAAATGATGCTCGATTATATCCTTGCAGATTATGCTGTTGATTATCTTAAGGGTATGTATACCGGGGGGCACAGCAGAGAAACATACTATCAGGTTACATATACAAAAAACCATAACGGAACTACAACACCAGTTGGATTCCTCTATTTTGGAGAAGCTGATATAAACCCGGATATATCTCAACTTGGTTTTTCTATTATAGCGGCAATTAGTTCATATAGATTACCATTTATCATATATAAAATCGCTACAGACAGGGGAGAACCTTATGAAAATATCGAAGTTCATAGAACAAGAGAGAGGTTCAGGTATTGCGGGTCTCCTTTTGAGAGAATTTATAAATATTCCTATATGACAAAGGATTATTGTCTCTGTTCAACTCAGGGAAATACATCAACAGTAGAAACCGAGATACATTCCTGGGATTTAAGTTATGTTTCCAGTGAACCTCACAGCACTATTTTTTTTATGCATCCTTATTATTCGTATAAGGATTTATCCCGGTTTTTCCCGGAACTTCCGAGACTTCTTTTACCACAGATTAATCGTGTGCGTCCTTATATGACAGGCGCTGATAGGTGGAATGGTGGTTCTCCTTATGAACAGATGATTCAATATAAAAATGCTATAATTGTTATCTACAATATTCCTGATGATGACCATTTTCCATTAATTAATGGTTTTTTTCCAGAGAGTCTTGATGAGAAAATAGATGACAGATCGGGCTGGGTTTTCTGTAGAGAAAAAAATATATACATTGCTGTGAAACCGATTAAACCATATTTTTGGGAGGAAGGAGAATATTTTTACAGGTTCAGAAGCTTTTATAGAAAAAATGGAATTATAATGGAGGTAGATACTCAGGATAATTACCATTCCTTTGATGATTTCAAAAATCAAATAAGGTCAAACTATTTGAACTATAAGAACTTCGATACAAAAATGAGGGTGGAGTACAGAAGTTCATCTGGAAATTTACTTTCGATTACATATAATGGAGGTCATTATTTAAACAAAAAAAGAATCAACTATGAATGCTGGGACACTTTTAACAGCCCATACCTGAAATGTAAAAAAGGAAGCAAAATACTTGAAATAAAATACAAGAATATAAAGGAAATACTTGATTTTAATAAATTTAAAATAACTGAAAAATGATTTTTTTAGTAGATTGAGGAAA
>QNDJ01000388.1 GCA_003644825.1 Candidatus Zhuqueibacterota bacterium
AATAATGTTGTTTTTAGTGGTGGTTGTTTTCAGAATATGTATTTATTATTTAACTTAAAATCTGTTCTGGAGGAAAAGGGATTTTTTGTGTATCATCATTCAAGGGTTCCTGCAAATGATGGAGGAATTTCGCTTGGTCAGGTTTTATTTGCGGGTTTAAATGTTTAATGCAGGTATTGTATTTAAGGAATGTGTAATTTATGTATTTTTGTTATTTGGATTAAAAGGAGGGAGAAAAAAAATGTGTCTTGCTGTTCCTATGAGGTTAATTAAATTTGAAGGGGTAAATGGGATTGCAGAAATTGATGGTGTGAAGAGAAATGTGAATCTTTCTTTTATAGAGAATCCCGAAATAGGGGATTATCTTATAATTCATGCCGGATTTGCTATTCAAAAACTCGATGAAAAAGAAGCAATGGAAAATATAAGGCTTATTAAAGAAATGTGGGAGATGCAATGAAATTATATAAAATTACAGGATTTATTTATGAAGTATTTAAGTGAATTTAGAGATATAAAAGCCATACAGAAGTATATTGAAAGAATTAAAATAATACTGAATGGTCAAAAGATTTCTTTAATGGAGGTTTGTGGTACCCATACAATGGCAATTTCGAGATATGGTATAAGAAGTATTGTTCCTGAGAATTTGAGATTAATATCAGGACCTGGATGCCCTGTATGCGTGACTCCGAATTATTATATTGATAGGGCAGTTGCTCTTGCTAAAGAGGAAGATATTATTGTTGCAACTTTTGGCGATATGTTAAGGGTGCCTGGTTCTTTATCCAGCCTGGAACTTGTAAAAATTAAAGGAGGAGATGTAAGAATTGTATATTCTACTATGGATGCGTTGAAAATTGCAGAGAATAATCCATCAAAAAATGTTGTTTTTCTTGGTATAGGTTTTGAAACCACTGCGCCCACTATTGCAGCTTCGATTAAGGAAGCAAAAAATAAAAATATTAAAAATTATTTCGTTTTGTGTGCCCATAAGGTTATGCCTCCTGCAATGAAAGCCCTTGTAGCGAATGAAAAAATTGGAATAGATGGTTTTATATGTCCCGGACATGTCAGTACCATAATAGGTTCTAATCCTTATAAATTTATACCTGAAAGCTATAATAAGGCATGTGTAATTGCAGGATTTGAACCAGTAGATATTGTAATATCAATAGAAATGCTCATAAAACAGGTTATAAAAGGCAAACCGGAGGTGGAAATTCAATATAAAAGAGTGGTAAAACCGGATGGAAATACTTTTGCTTTGAAGACTATGTATGAAGTTTTTGAACCCTGTGATTCAGAATGGAGGGGTATTGGAGTTATAGAGGGAAGTGGATTAAAAATAAAAAAGGATTACAGTGATTTTGATGCTGAGGAGAATTTTGAAGTCGAAGTCGAAACTGTCAGAGAAAATAAGGAATGTATTTGTGGGCTTGTATTACAGGGGTTAAAGTATCCTTATGAATGTAAATTGTTTAGAAAATTGTGTACTCCGGAAAATCCAGTTGGTGCCTGTATGGTTTCAAGCGAGGGAACCTGTGCAGCATATTTTAAATATAGTGATATGTAAAATTAAGCTTGAATAAATAACCCTGAAATTTCTTTTAGAGGTAAAGATGTCGATTGGAGACTATATCCGTCTTGACCATGGAAGCGGTGGTAAACTCAGCCATAGGTTAATAGAAGAAATATTTTTACCCCATTTTTTAAATGATTCATTAAAAAAACTTGACGATAGTGCAGTTTTGAAAATTGATAATAAGAAGTTTGCTTTTACAACCGATTCTTATGTTATAGACCCAATATTTTTTCCTGGTGGTAGTATCGGGAAACTCTCAATATGTGGCACAATTAATGACCTTTCAATGAGTGGGGCAGTCCCCATTTACATTAGTGCTGGTTTCATTATTGAGGAGGGTTTTGACCTTGGAAAGCTCGAGGAAATTGTTATTTCTATGAAAGAGACCGCTGATGAGGCTGGTGTTGAAATTGTAACAGGAGATACCAAGATTGTTCCTTATGGTAATGCGGATAAAATATTTATAAATACAGCAGGAATCGGTATAATTCCTGATGGTGTAGATATAAGCTCGCAGAATGCAAAACCTGGCGATAAAATATTAATAAATGGATTTCTGGGAGATCACGGTATAGCAGTAATTTCTCAAAGGGAAGGATTGGATTTTCAAACTGAAATAAAAAGTGATGTTGCTCCTTTAAATTCAATTATCAGAATACTTATTGAGAGTGAAATTGAAATACACACTCTAAGAGACCCAACAAGAGGAGGACTTGCGACCTCTCTGAATGAAATTGCTGATAAATCTAATATGGGTATTATTATTAACGAAATTGAGTTGCCTTTCAGAAAGGAAGTAATTGGTGCCTGTGAACTACTTGGTTTTGACCCTTTATACATAGCAAATGAAGGAAAATTTATTGCTTTCATCCCTGAAAAAGATTCAGAAAGAGCTCTCAATATAGTAAAAAATCAGAAATATGGAGAAAATGCCCGAATAATAGGTGAAGTTGTAAATGATTTTAAGAAGAAGGTAATTTTAAAAACTAAGATAGGTGGAAGAAGAATTGTCGATATGTTAACCGGGGAACAGCTTCCTCGGATTTGTTAACCCAATTAGCTCTGGTAAAATTAGATACAGACTATAAATAAACTCAGGTTAATATTTATTGTTTAGATGGTTCCTGAAATCTATACCTGCAAATAGTTTTATAAGTTTTTCTAATTTATTCTTTTTTTTCTAAAAAATGTACTACCATTACAATTTCCTTGGAAACAATGAATTAAACAAATTACATTCAAAATAAATAAGGACCTATATATAAAAATGGACTACATAGTTCCATTCTTTTTGCATAATTCTTTACAGCTTTTTAAAACCGGGTTGTTTTAATTATAAATCACTGATATGACTGTTATTGAATGATATGTTACACTATAATTCGTTTTGAGGATTTCTGGGTTAAGAATTATA
>QNDJ01000389.1 GCA_003644825.1 Candidatus Zhuqueibacterota bacterium
AACTAAAATCCTGAAAAAATCCTTCTACTTTACTATAAAATCTTTACTTGTTTCCACAGATTTCCCTGATATAAGATCAGTTACCTTTATTGAAAGTGTTTTCTTACCATTTGTTATTTTACTAACATCAAGAATTACATACTCAAAATCATTTATTGAATTTCCAGTTCTTCTATAAATAGATGTAATTGCTTCCTGCTGCCCTCCTTTCAATAAATCTCCAATTTTTTTTATTCCTCTTTCAACAATGGTTTTATTTTCCTTCATTGGTTTAATTGTCTGTTCAATCTGAAAGTTTGTATTTCCATTTTTATCATAACGAAGATTGTATATTTCATAATATATATTAATCGGCTTATCTTTATAAACCTCTCCAAAAGGATATGGCGATATTCTAAGTCCATTTTTAACATTTACATCCGGTTTATCTGCTCTTTCAATTTTCTCCGAGAATTCTATATCACTGACCATCAGACGATTGGTATTAAAATCCCTCAAATTTTTCTCAATTTTTATTATTCCACCTTTATGAGCCCTTTTAGACTTAACCTGAATCCAGAAGGTATGTTTACCGGGAGAAGTTAAAAAATTTCTCTGGTAATTAGCCGTTACATTTTTTAAATCCATCCCTTTTTTTAATCTTATTTCACTTTTATCATCTACTTTTTGTATTATGTTCAGGAGAGAATCGCGAATCACAAATGTATTATCGAGACTACCTATAATCTCGGTTCCTGTATCATCTTCAAAAAATTGCTCTTCTGGAAAAATTGCATAATACAGTTCTATTTTTGTTTTTCCATTTTCTCCCTTAAATTGAGCACAGGAAACAGCAATATTCATCGGTGAGAAAGGAAATTCATACTTTGAAACAGACGGTGGAACCTCTTTTTTTGCAGTTTCTTTTATAATATTTGACTCCTGAATATCATTAAAGAAAACTTCCCAGTCAGTTACATTACCCAACCTATTATGAAGACTGCTTAAATTTGACCTTTCACTGTAAAGTGTAGCCAATTTTAAAAGATTTGGATTAGGACTACCATCGGGCATAACAGCAGATGTAATGATTCCTCCTCCAACTATAGCCTCAGAGAGGTCTCTTACTTCTTTGTAAATTCCTCCTTTTTCGACAAAATCGAACACAAGGTTTTTATTAATCGATTCATAAGACCAGGACTCGGTAGGCCTTGATAGCTCGTTACCAAGGATTGTCCCCATCGGTTTAAGATATCTACTATCTGGTGGTCCCCATTTTATATAAACTCTTCCCCTGTCATCATAATAGGGTGGAATTGGTGAACGATAAATAGTTTTTGCTATTTTTAGCCTTTTGAAATGTTCAATCAATCTTTCGTTTTCTTCAGTAGCACCATTTACATCTACACTTTTCCAGAACTGAACAAGATAAGCTCCTTTCTTTTCAAGGGGTAACCTCTTATACTCAGTAATCTCGTTATCACTCATTATTTCATACATATCTAAAAATCTTCTTTCGAGTTCATTTTTATCTTTTAAATTTTCAAGTCCGTTAAGATAATATTGTGAAAACTCACTAAAATTATCCTGTTCAAAATATAAATCAGATAAAAGGAGATTTACGACTGGATTTTCAGGAAATTTCTTTTTTAAATTTACAAGAGTTTTTTCTGCCTTATCCAGTTCACCATTTTTAATCATTGCCCTTGTAAGCATCAATTGAATATCAGCCGAAGAATCAGCCGAAAGTTTACCCCTCTCAAGATACATCTTCAACTGTTCTAAAACCCTTGGGTTTCTCTCTTTCTGGTAAAGTTCCATCATTCCCTTATAAGCATTAATGTTGTTGGGGTCAAGCCTGAGTGCTCGTTTTAAAAATCGTTCGGCAAGGGCATAATCTTTTGTCAAAATTTTCAACCTGCCAAAATTCACCAGCCCATCAATAAACCTTGGATTTATCCTGAGGGCTCTATCAAGATAAACCTCAGCTTTTTTGAAATATTCAAAACCACCCTTTTCAATATAAAGTTCAGCCAGAAGTGAATAACCTGAAGGCTCATTCTTGTGAGTCTTAATATAAGTGTTAGCCTTTTTAATTGCTTCATCGATACTTACCTGTTCTGCTATATTTCTTATTTCCTTAATAGTCAACTCTTTCTTCTGGGTAATACCAGAAAAAGGAAAAAGAAATAACACAACATAAACAAAAATTTTAATCTTCATTTTCATTCTCCGGAAATAAATTTTATGAGGGCATAAAAATAATCTGCGTGAAAATATTTTATTTTTGAAAATTAATTTTTTATATCTAAATATTATATCCAGAAACAAAGAAATAAGTTCCAAACTAAATTATATATGCCTGAAAAATCGAAAATTAAGCAAGCAAGAAATAAATTGTTCAGGATACTTGAATCCTGTGAACTCTGTCCGAGAAGATGTAAGGTAAACAGACTTAAAGGAGAAAAAGGATTCTGCAATGCAGGCTCAAAGCTCAAGATTGCCGCCTCAATGCCTCATTTCTATGAAGAACCACCTATCAGCGGTAAATATGGTGCTGGTAATATATTTTTCAGCTACTGCAATATGAAATGTGTCTATTGCCAGAACTATAAAATAAGTCAACTCCACAACGGTAAAGAAATTACTACTGAAGAACTCGCCGATATTATGATAGATTTACAAGATAGAAAAGTTCATAATATAGGTTTTGTTTCACCAGCACATTTTCTTCCCTGGATTGTAGAATCCATTGAAATTGCTACTGAAAATGGGCTCATGATACCTCTGATATATAATACAAACGGTTATGAAAGAATAGAAACTCTAAAACTGATAGAAGGAATCTTTGATATATACCTTCCCGATATCAGATATTCTTCAAATAGACTCGCTGAAAAATATTCCGGGACTGCTAACTACGTTGAATACAACCAGAAAGCTATAAAGGAAATGTTCAGACAGGTTGGAAATCCGATTTTTAATAAAGATGGTACAATTAAAAAGGGATTGATTATAAG
>QNDJ01000390.1 GCA_003644825.1 Candidatus Zhuqueibacterota bacterium
AGCCCCATACGGGTCGAAGCAATCTTGTATAAATAGAACGGGCAAGGATGCCCATTCTACAGATGTAACATATCAAAGATCGTAGGTCAGGCATCCCTGCCTGACCTGTTATATATCACTTCTTATGGAGAATTTTTTGCTATTAAAACATATATGTAATTATAAGCTCCTGACACAAGGAATGAAAATATCTCTACAATATCTAAAAGATTAACGCACCCGGGATGGACCAATGAAAACCACATAAACCTATTGATTATTGTTTATCTACTCAGTATTATTATCTTTTGACATAACATTAGTAACATCTATCCCAGTAAGGTTACCTGAACCAATACTTAACCTAAATTTCAACAGAATATATTAACATTGTCCACTGAACCAACTTTAAATTTTAACTTGACTTTTATCTATAATTTGTTAAAATATAAATAATATATAAAATTAAATCTGGCAGATATAATTTGATACATATAGTTTTATTAATAGCAACGATATTCACGACATTAGTAATGGGCACTTTACTGGAAGGTGTAAATCCCATCAGTAATATTTCAAATTTAACCGCCGGTGTACCATTTTCAGTAACATTAATGACTATTCTTGGTGTTCATGAACTGGGGCATTATTACTTTTCACGCAGAAATGGAGTAAGTGCAACATTACCTTATTTTATACCATCTCCTATTTTGCCGGGAACATTTGGAGCTTTTATAAAGATAAAGTCTCCAATATTAAATCGCAGAGCTCTCCTTGATATTGGTGCAGCAGGTCCAATTGCTGGGTTTATTGTTGCAATTGTAGCTATGGCAATAGGCCTTGAGAGTTCGGAAGTAAGAAAAATACCTGAAATGGGTATAACATATAAATTAGGCGAACCTATTATTTTTTCTATTATATCCCGTATAGTAATAGGAGAAGTTCCTAAGGGTTTTGATATTTATATCGGGTCTATTGCATTTGCAGGCTGGATTGGTGCATTTGTAACAGCATTTAATCTTTTGCCAATAGGGCAGCTGGATGGCGGGCATATCATATACGCATTATTCGGTAAAAAACACGAAAAAATTGCAAAAGTTGCTTTTTTCAGCCTGTTTCCTCTGGCATTCTTCTGGATCGGGTGGTTGTTTCTGGCTTTTCTTGCCTTAATTATTAAAATAAACCATCCACCTCCAGAAGATGAAACAACTAAATTAGACCTCAAAAGAAAAGTCATCGGTGGTATTTGTATTCTAATATTCATTCTTTGTTTTACTTTTGTTCCTTTATCCATAGAAAATGGTTGAAATTATTAAAAAAATAAAAGAAATGCAGAAAAGGGCTGAATCCTTTCGGCGAATGGGAAAACGAATAGGTCTTGTTCCGACGATGGGATTTCTCCATGAGGGACACTTGAGCTTAATTAGAAATATTAGAAATGACTGTGATGTTCTTGTTGTGAGTATATTTGTGAACCCAACCCAGTTTGGACCTGGAGAAGATTTTAAAGAATACCCCCGGGATTTCGAAAGAGATAAAAAATTGATAAATGAAAATGGAGGAGATATAATTTTTGCCCCGGATACTGAGGAAATTTATGGGAAAAATTACCTTACATTTGTAAAAGTCAGAGAATTAAGTGAAATTATGTGTGGTAGATCAAGGCCCACTCATTTTGAAGGCGTTACTACTATTGTAGCAAAATTGTTTAACATAGTTAAACCACATATTGCTATATTCGGTCAAAAGGATGCTCAGCAGGCAGTTATTATTAAAAAGATGGTTAATGACCTGAATTTTGATGTTGAAATTAAAATCTCTCCTATCGTAAGAGAAAAGAGCGGTATTGCTATGAGCTCAAGGAATACTTACCTGAATAATAATGAAAAAGAACAGGCTCTTGCACTGTATAAATCTTTACTTATTGCCAGAGAGGAAATATCAAAAGGAGAAAGAAAATCTGAGGGTATTAAAGAAAAGATGAAAAATTGCTTTGAAAAATACCCTGATGTAAAACTGGAATACATTGAAATAAGAGATTTTGATACTTTAAAGGACTTAAATCATCTGAAGGGTAATGTCCTGATAGCAGTTGCTGCAAAAATAGGTTGTGCAAGGTTAATTGATAATATTATTGTTAATGTTTAAAAAAATAAGGAGTTATAATGGAAAAACTGGGTGTGATTATTCTTGCTGCCGGTCATGGAAAGAGAATGAAAGGGAGTATTCAGAAAGTCCTCTACAGGGTAAATGGAACACCTATGATACTTTATGTAGTATCTACTGCAGAAAAACTTAACCCGGAAAAAATTGTTGTTATAATTGGTGATAGAAAAGAAGAAGTTAAAAAATGCCTTAAAAATAAAAACGTTCAATTTGTAGTTCAAGAGGAACAACTTGGAACAGGCCATGCTGTTCTACAGGCAGCACCAATATTCAAAGAATTCAAAGGCAAAATTTTAATTCTTGCAGGAGATACTCCATTACTTACTGAAAATACTCTGATAAGAATGGTTAATTACTATAATGAAAATAGCTTTGATGCTGTATTGCTTTCAGCAATTTTTGAAGAACCCTTCGGTTATGGAAGAATAGTTAGATCAGAAACAGGTGAACTAAAAGAAATTAAGGAAGAGAAAGACGCATCACCTGAAGAAAAAAAGATAAAAGAAATTAATAGTGGAAATTATATTTTTAATTCCAGAGAGCTTTTTTCTCGACTGCACAGATTGAAAAATGATAACAAACAGGGGGAATATTATCTCACAGATATGGTCAAGATTTTTATAGAAGACGGCCTTTCTGTAGGAGTAATTTTAACCGATAATAAATACGAAGTACTTGGAGTAAATACCAGAGAGCAATTGAAAAAAGTAAATAATATTTACAGGAAATATTTAACAAATGGTTAAAAGAAAAAGAAGAAAAATACCTGTTAGAAAACCTTTAAAAAAGGGGAGAACTGAATATTTTAAAATTTTTCTTTTATTTTTATTCATCATTATAATAT
>QNDJ01000391.1 GCA_003644825.1 Candidatus Zhuqueibacterota bacterium
ATATTAATTAAGGTAAATCTTGTAATTATACCTCCAAGAAATGGAATGCCAAGGTATATAAAAACACTTTTTGCTATTTCTTTCATCGATACATCAACAATAGTTCCTTCGCCGATACCTAACCATACAGGGAAAACAGTAATGAAAATATATGCATACAGGGAATAGAACAAAACCTGAAAAACAGAATTGAAAGCCACCAATCCTGTACAGTATTCGTTATCACCTTTTGCCAGTTCATTCCATACTATAACCATTGCAATACATCTTGCCAGTCCTATCATTATTAATCCAACCATATATTCGTGGTAATTATGTAAAAATATTATAGCCAGTAAAAACATTAGAATAGGACCAATTATCCAGTTCTGAATGAGAGAAAGAAAAAGAACTTTAAAATTTTTAAAAACTTCTCCGAGTTCTTCATATCTGACTTTTGAAAGGGGTGGATACATCATAAGAATCAGTCCAACGGCTATGGGAATATTTGTTGTTCCGTATTGAAATTTATTCCAGAAACCAACAATTTCAGGTAAGAAATATCCGCTTCCCACTCCGATAATCATTGCTGTAAAAATCCATATAGTAAGAAACCTGTCAATCAATGATAGCCTTTTAGATATTTTATTTTCCATATTTAATCCGTTTTGTTACAGATTTGAAGATACAAAATTTGAAACCCTGTTTTTGATTAGGTCTCTTACTTTCCTGAATATTCTCATAACTATTTCTTCAGTTCCACTTACCTCAGCAGGGTCTTCAAAATTCCAGTGGAGCCTGTTTTTAACAACGCCTGTAAAGTTCGGACAGGATTCTCTTGCTCTATCGCAAACTGTTATGACATACTCAAAAGGCAGATGAAGAAGTATTTCTACGGATTTGGAGTAATGATTACTTATATCTATTCCAATCTCTTTCATTACTTTGATTGCTCTTGGATTTACTGATGAAGGTATTGTTCCTGCGCTGAAAATCTCAAACCTTTCATCCAGTAACTTCCTTGCGAAACCTTCTGCCATCTGGCTTCTACAGGAATTTTGGGTACATAAGAAAAGGACATTACGAGTTCTGTTAATCTCATCTATGTCCTTTATAAAGGTGGTTAACCCAAGCTTCCGGGCTGCTTCAATCAGGTTTCTTCTAACTTCTATATAGTTCGGGCAGTTCTTAAAATATAAAAATTCAATTTCCATAGATGAACTTTATTCTGCTGATTTCATAGCATCTTCTATCCATTTCAGGATTTCTTTTCTTTTAGGAATTCTTCCTGATGCTTTGATTACACCGTTTATTACCAGCCCTGGAGTTCCCACGATTCCATAGGTTGCAATTTCCTGAGGGTCTCTGACATGTTCAAGGTCAGCTTCAATGTTGTTTTCCTGCAGTAGTTTTATTATCTCTTTTTCAAGTCTATCACAACTGAAACAACCGGGGCCCAGAACCTTTATTTCTAGGCCTTCAAACTTTTCTTCTTCAACCTTTTCTCCAATAAATTTTTTATATTCCCTGAATACTGCCCTTGTATATTCATCAATTGTGGAATCAGGAACATAATTTTCTTTTCTAACTTCTTCTATCAGCCAGGTTTTTAACTCTTCATCCGTCATATTGCCGATACTTTTTGCTTTCTCAAATATTTCTTTCAACCCGATAATACCTATTTTTGATTTTCCAACTTTTATTTGAATTATTTCAGCCATTGTTAAAAGTAAAAATATTAAAAAAAATTACCATATACAAAACCCGCTGTTGTTGAAAATAAAACCACAAGAATAAAGTATGTAAAAGCTTTATTTTTCCCCATAATTTTTATAAGAGCAATCATATTGGGGAAACTGAGGGTATAACCGGCTAAAAATAGAGCCAGAGCCGGTCCTTTGCCCATTCCTAACCCCATCAGTTTTTGAATTATGGGTATTTCGGTAAGGGTTGCGAAATACATAAAAGCACCGAAAACACTGGCAATAAGATTGCCATAAACTGTATTTCCACCAACGAGTTTTGTTACAATATTTTCTGGCACAACAACACTGAGAATACCTGCTATAAACACACCTATAAAGAGTAAAGGTAAAATCTTTTTTGTAAAATCCCAGGTTTGCATTATCCAGTTTTCGTTATCTTCCCGGTCGAACCTGAAAAATATAATGTAAACAAGAACAATAAGTGAAATCCCGGTGATTATATATTTTACATACATTGGGATTTTAAGACTGTATACAATAAGAATCAAAATTAGTGAGATAAAAAAGCTGAACACTACAATTGCTTTATATCCTTCTCCCCGGTCAATATCCCATATAGATTCACTTCTTTTAATTTCTTCTTTTCTGAAAATTGATGTCATTATATAGCCTATTATGATAGCTATAACAAAAGAAGCAATTATTCTTATAATCGAAATTTCCCATCCAAGGATTTTTGCTGTAAGGAATATTGCTGTAACATTGATTGCAGGACCTGTGAAAAGAAAGGCTACTGCTGGACCCAGCCCGGCTCCACTCTGGTAAATTCCAGCAAACAATGGAAGTATTGTACAGGAACAGGCTGTGAGAATTGCTCCGGAAGTTGAAGCAATAGAGTATGATATATACTTTTTAGCTGAATGACCAAGAAGTTTATATATCGACTCCTTTCTTAAGAATACTGTAATACCCCCGGCAATGAAAAATGCCGGAACCAAACAGGTTAATGTGTGATATCTTACATATTCCTGTAAAAGGAGCAAACCTGCCCTGATGGTATCCAGTAATACAGGGGACTCAACGGGAAGAATAAATATTACTCCAAAAAATAGAACTAAAATTATAAATTTTGTATATTCCTTCATCTATTTTAAAACCCGATAACACATTTATCGTTTTTCCGTAATAGAAGCCTCTTTTTTAATCTTTCTATGTCTTTTTTATATACTCTGTTTTTTAAATATTTTTCAAGAAGTTTAAAAAGCTCCTTTTTAAAATTTAAATCTTTTTTATTTAAAGA
>QNDJ01000392.1 GCA_003644825.1 Candidatus Zhuqueibacterota bacterium
ACATCAAACTGGAATATAATAGAAGCTGAAGTTAATCCTTATGTTATTTCAAATAAAGAGCTTTTTCCGCTTGATGGATTATTAAAATTTGAAAAAGTCCAGTTTAACAAAATAAGAAAGCCAATTTATAAGATTGAAAAATTACTCAATCCTGAAACTGTTGGAATAATCGGGGTTTCAGGAAAAAAAGCAACACCTGCTGGAACGATTCTCAAAAATCTGCAAAAGTCGGGATTCAGTAATGAAAATATATATATAATACATCCAAAGGAAAAAACTATATCCGGTTGTACCTGTTATGAATCACCTGAAACATTAAAATTAAAACTCAACGGGAAAAAAATCGATATGTTTGTAATTGGAATACCTGCAATTGCTCCACCAGGAAAAAGTGCTGTTGATATAATAGAAAAATTAATAAAATATGAAATTCCAGAATCCATAACAATTATCTCTTCGGGTTTTGATGAAACTAAAAAAGGTAAAGAAAAGAGTGAAAAAATAAAAAAACTACTATCCCGCTCCCATTTGAAAAGAGACGGCGGTGTAATATGTAATGGACCAAATACCCTTGGAAATTTATATTATAATATAGATACAAGGTTCACTCCTGCTTATAAATCCTCTGCTGATGGAATAGGAAGAAGAAATGTAGCGTTTATCTGTCAGAGTGGTGCTTTTATGCTTACAAGAATGAGTAATTTAGCCGGAAGTATTAATCCAGAAGTGGCAATTTCTGTAGGAAATCAATTAGACCTGACCATAAGTGATTATCTTAAGTTTTTAAAAGATAAAGATAAAATAACTGTTTTTGCTGTATATGCAGAGGGGTTTAAGGAACTTGATGGGCTTGAATTTGCAAGAATTGCAAAATTATTAACACAGTCAAAGAAAAAAGTAGTTTTATATAAAGCGGGAAGAACTCCCGAAGGAAAAAATGCAGCTAAAGGACATACTGCCTCCGCAGCATCTGATTATTTAGTGGTTAAATCTCTGCTCAGTCAATCAGGTGTATTTATTGCAGAAAGTTTCGATGAATTCCAGAATATGATAAAACTTTTCAGTATGCTTGAAGGAACAGTTATTAAACCGGGTAATTTGCCAAAGCTGGGGGCTCTAAGTAATGCTGGATTTGAAAAATGTGCAATAGGTGATAATATCTATGACAATAATAATCAAAAAATATTTATGATAAGTAAATTAAGTAAAGAAACAAGAAAAAAAATTGAATCAATATTTTCCGAATATCATCTTGATAGTTTTATAGATATTGATAAAATATTGGACCTGACACCAATAGCAAATGATGAAGTATATGAGAAAATCATCAGAACTGTAATAAATGATGAAAACGTCGATTGTGGATTATTTTCGATAGTTCCAGAAACACAAAGACTCCAAACAATGAATGGGTTTATTACAGAAGATTTTTATTCTCAGAAAAGTGTTGCCCAGAGGTTAATTAAAATAAAAAAGGAAACTAAAAAACCCTTTGTAGTTTCTGTTGAATCAGGTAAATTGTATAACCCTTTTGTGTATGAACTGGAAGAGAATGGTATTCCAACATTTCGCTCGGTGGATACAGCTATTAAGATATTTGGTAAGTACATAAACTTTAGAATAAAAAATAAAATATATGTAGATTAAAATAAGGAGAAATAAAATGCGCTGTCCAAGATGTGGAACAGAAAATAATGATAATTACAAATTCTGTTATGAATGTGGTAATTTTTTAAAAGATGAACTACTTGATAAAAGAGTAATGCTTGCTCTTAATTTCGAAAAAGAGGGAAATATTAAAGAAGCTATAAAACAATATAAAATAATTATTGAAATAAATCCCAGAAATGCTTTTGCTCATAAATCCCTGGGATATCTCTATTATCATGAGGGTTTGTTGAGCCTGGCAGAAGAAGAATATAAAAAAGCTATTCTGGAAGACCCCGAATACCTCGATGCTTATTATGAGTTAGGAATTGTATATTATCTAACCTGTAATATCAAAAAATCTGTGGAAATGTTTGAGAAGATTATTAACATTGACCCTGAGTATAGAGCTGTTCATTACAGACTTGGAATATCTTACTATCATTCTGGTGACCTCGAGAAAGCTATTTATCACCTTAAAGAAAGTATAGTCCTAACACCTAAATATACTATGGCACATTATCATATGGGGCTTGCATACTCAAAACTAGGAAAATACGAAGAAGCTATTAAAGAATTTCAAAAAGTACTGGATAAAAACCCTGATGATGTTACAAGTATATATCAGATTGGTTTAATGTACCAGAAAATAGGTGATGAAGAAAATTCAAAAAAATACTTTGATAAATTAGGAAAATATCCCCAATAACAGTCTCTTATGTAGTTTGATATTTTAACAGGCACAAATCAATAATTTTTTTCAAAAATACACAATACAAAATTGGTTCCTCTCTTTAATATCAACATACCTGTTATTTTGAGGAATCTTCATAATTTAAACACAACCATACGGTCAGGAAGTTCGTAGAGAATATTTATTATATAGATTTATTAAATCTTTGAGATTCATTGTTACTATTAACCCCGTAGCATCAAAATGGTTGTAGGAAATATAAAAAGTGATAATGATTATGTTCTGTAATTCTTGTATAGAAACATAAATTTAATTATGTATCATAGTAAATCAAGCTTCCAGCTTGATACTGTAAATTGATTATTTGCTCCTAATTATTACTATAACCCAATTCTGTTGCTGGATATAGACAATGGTAAGTCATTAAAATGACTGTTCTTAAAAGAATTATAACTTTATTGTTAAACCAAAAAACAGTCTCTTCAGAGACTTCCATATTATTTTTATCCACTACCAGAATTCGATTCTGGTAGTGATATTCTGGTATGAAAACAACTGATTGCACAAATTACACTAATTATATAAATTTTCTCATTGTGATTAATGTTTTTTTCTGTTATTCCTGACAGTATAGTTGTG
>QNDJ01000393.1 GCA_003644825.1 Candidatus Zhuqueibacterota bacterium
CTTTTTTGACAATACAAAAAATATAGCATATAACAAAAAAGATACCACTAGTGTTCCGATTTATATTCAGGATATTCTCTCTATTTTTTATTTCATCAGGACTCAGAACCTGAAATTGAACAGTGAAATTGAAATACCAAACTTCGATAATGGAAAGGTTTTCAATGTAAAATTCAAAGTCCAGAGGATTGAAAATATCTCTGTTGATGCTGGAAAATTCAATTGTATTGTTCTTGAACCCTCACTGAATTCAAAAGGAAAAGTTAAGCCTAAAGGAACAATGACCTTATGGCTGACAAATGATAAAAAAAAGATACCTGTTTTAATTAAAACAAGGATAAAAGCAGGCACAATGACCGCTAAATTAAAAAAAATAGAAGGATTATAAACAAACAAAGAAAGGTCAGGAATGGATACCATCGTTTATTCATTTTCAGGGTTAGCTGTTCTACTTTTACTGGGTAAATATATCAGATTAAAGGTAAAATTATTTCAACGGTTATTTTTACCTTCCTCAATAATAGGGGGTTTATTAGGACTCATAATTATTCAAATTCTATTTTACAAAGTGCGTACAGATAAACTCAATGAAGTAATAAAAATATGGATGGTTACACCGGGATTTCTTATAAATATTGTTTTTGCCACTCTTTTTCTTGGAAAAGCTATTCCCAGATTAAAAACCATCTGGAATCACGCTGGAGTACAGCTTATTTATGGACAAACAGTGGGTTTTGGTCAATATGTGGTTGGGCTTGGAATTGTTATGATTTTACTGGTTCCGTTATTTAAGGTCAATCCTATGATGGGCGCCTTAATAGAAATAGGATTCGAAGGAGGGCATGGAACAGCAGCAGGGTTAATAAACACATTTAAAAACCTTGGCTGGCAGGAAGGCAATTCTCTGGCACTGGGTTCCGCAACAATAGGTGTTTTTACCGGTGTTATTGTCGGTATGATACTGATAAACTGGGCATCAAGAAAAGGAAAAACAGAAGTTTTAGAAGACCCTAAAAACATACCCGAAGATGAATTGATAGGTATCCCCCTGAAAGAAAAAAGACGAAAAGCAGGAATCCTGACAACTTCAGTAGAATCAATTGAACCTATGGCACTGCACATCGCATTTGTGGGTCTTGCAATTTTAGTTGGTTTTCTTATTCTTCAATTGCTCATCTTTTTTGAAAACAAAGTATTAACTCCTACGGGATTCCCTGTAATAATGCATAGTTTTCCTCTTTTTCCCCTCTCTATGATTGGAGGTGTTATAATCCAGATAATTGTTGATAAAGTCGATAAAAAGGGTATACTGGATTATAATACTATGCAGAGAATTCACGGTGTTGCTTTAGACTTCTTAATTGTTGCAGCTCTTGCTTCGCTTTCTGTTCAGGCTATCTGGAATAACATTATACCTTTTTTAGTTTTAATGATTGTGGGTATTGCCTGGAACATTTTCTGTGTAACTGTATATGCACCTATGATATTCTGGAATGCAATTTTTGAAAGAAGTATAGCTGAATTCGGTCAGTCCTGTGGTGTAACTGCTACTGGATTGGTTCTATTGAGGGTTGTTGACCCGGAACACAAAACTCCAGCAATAGAAGCCTTCGGATATAAACAACTACTTCATGAACCAATCCTGGGAGGCGGTTTATTTACAGGCGCCTCTCTTCCATTAATTCACAACTACGGTCCTTTATCAATATTCTTTTTTGCACTGGGTATGGTTGCATTCTGGCAAATTTTTTATTTAGTTGTTTTTTACAGAAAGAAAAAGGAATACATCACAAAAAATAAAACAAAGGTAGAATAAAATGAACCCTGCAGAACTCTATGATGATATAAGAAATTATTGCAGGGAAAATGCTGATGAAAGAATAGTAAAAAAATATTCAAGATATTTCAAAGAAGGATACGATGCCTATGGCCTCTCAAATAATCTGCTGAATAACAAAGTTAAATCCATCCTGAACAACAGTGATATTAATATAGAGTTTATTTCAAAAACATGCAGATTATTGGTAAAAAGCGGGAAATACGAAGAAACATCTTTTGCTATTTTACTTTTGAAACAATTTTCAAAAGAATTTAATTCTAAAACCCTCGAAGAAATTAATTACTGGTTCGAAACAGGAATTAACAACTGGGCACATACTGATGCAATATGTCGTGAATTCACATCCTTTTTATTGAAAAACAGGATAGTAAATTTACAATCGTTCGATAAATGGAGAAATGCAAAGAACAAGTTCCAGCGTAGAGCAGTCCCTGTTACATTGATACATATTCTAAAAATCACCCAGGAATATGAAGCTTTTTTTGAATTTATTGAACCTTTAATGGAGGACAATGAACGGGTGGTCTGGCAGGGATTAGGCTGGTTCTTAAGAGAAGCCTGGAAAATTAAAAAAGAAGAAACAGAATCTTTTTTACTTAAATGGAAAGATAAGGCACCCAGATTAATTTATCAATATGCAACTGAAAAAATGAGTGCCGAAGAAAAAAAACGTTTCAAAAAGAAAAAATAAGATAACATTCATTTACTCATATTAGATTTATCTTCGATAACAATATTTTCTTCGTTCATCATATTCTCACCAAGGGCGCTTTTTAGTGCAACAAGAGCAACCTCAATCTGCTTCTCATCGGGTTCTTTAGTTGTTATTTTCTGAAGCCATACTCCTGGAGCAATAAAAATTTTCACAATTTTGTTCTTTTTATTTTTATCAGAAAGTTTAATAAACTCATAGGAAATACCTGCTATCAGTGGAACAAAAAGCAACCTGACAAACCTATCCTGGATAGAGTCCGGACGGCCAAGAAAAATAAAAACAATTATGCTTATTATCATCACCATTATTAAAAAACTCGTCCCACAGCGGGGATGCCTTGTTGAATATTTTTTCACTTCATCCACAGTAAGGTTACTACCACTCTCAAGAGCAAATATACTCTTATGTTC
>QNDJ01000394.1 GCA_003644825.1 Candidatus Zhuqueibacterota bacterium
CCAGAATTCTATTCTGGTAGTGGCGCTAAGGTATTTATCGTGTAATATATGTAATAACTATAACAAATAATAAACCGGTCTGATTTTTATTTTCAATATCCCTTAGATAAAAAACATTATTTCTTGTTTAATATTTCAAGCCATTTTTCACTAACTTTTGTTCTTGGTCTTCCATCCGAATATTTTGCAATTAAATTATAAAACATATTTTTAGCAGCTTTTTCAGCTTTCAGGGCACAACTCGTTGAATAGGAGGTCAAAAATTCTCTGGCAAGTTCAGGGTCAGATTTATACAATTCCAGTGCAACTTTCTCTATTTTAGCCTGTTTATCAAACTCTTCATTTTCGATGGCATCAAAAACTTTTCTTACATCAGCATGTATATCACGATATCTCAACCACGAAAAAGTATCAATTGCCTGAAAATACCATCTTGGTGAATCTGGGTCAAATTTTGTAAAATCACCTTTATGCCAGGATTCTGGTGTTTGTGAAATGCCAACGTAAAATGGAACATAGATGGTCGAACGGGGACAATCCAGACCAAACCATACTACGCCTCCAATACAGTCAGGTAACCACTTTCTTGCCTGTGATACCCAGGTATATCCTGAACCAGCAGTGCAGATACTTCTTTCTGATTTTAACCCTGAAATCCTGAACCTCCCGGGACAATTAAAAGGACCAGCAGCCATTCCCTGAGTTTTATCATATGGAGTTCCTTCGAGATGGTCTCTCCATACATTATTTATCCACCACTTTGCACTTATCTTTTTATCTGGTTTCACTGAAAAAGGAAATTCCTGGTCAATTTCCCATTTTTTTGAAGGACAAAGTAAGCTAAACATACGCCACTCGCGTATTTTATTACCTCTGGATTGATTTCCACTATAAACTTTCGCAAAATTAAAAGGCCCATCTTTTTCAGGGTCATAAAATCCTTTATCTATAGCGTTCTGAATAAGACCCGGGGACATCATAAAATTTTCTCTGTCATCAGGATTAACAACTCCTATCCTCATCCTGTTTGCATGAGGACAAACATGGTCGTATGGTATCCGCTGAGCAACCCATAAAGTAGACTCACCAACAACCTCAAAACACCAGGCTTCATTCGGGTCAGATACAAGAAAACTTTCTCCTGAGCCACCAAGGCCTTTTAATCCATATTTCTCAATCAACCTGCCTGCAGCCAAGATTGCCTCTCTGGCTGTTTTGCCTCTTTGTAATGCAAGAGCTGCAACCTGAGTATAGTCAAGCATTGCTTTTCCGGGTGGTAAATTACGCAATTCTTTTCTTGTCCAGCATGTATTCTCACCAAAAAATACCTGGTGTTCATTCCCTATAGGGCATTCACACATAAAAAATGTATAAGTTTCCAGCACCTGTGGAATATCTGTTTCACCAAACACAACATGTTTAAAACCACCAGGAAGACCCGGATAACTTATATTAACTTTTTCACCCGGTTTATGAGTCCCACCCGGAATAACTTTAAGAGTAAAATCACAGTTTCCATCACAGGTATGACCGCTCATTGCATAACCTTCCACAGTCGCTCCTGGACCTGCTGCAAATGATGAACAACCTGCTTTCTGACAACCACAATCATCAACATCCTGTGATTTTACTGCCGGAAATATAAAAACTAAAAGTAAAAAACATAAAATAACAACAAAAACATTCTTTTTATTTCCCATTTTTCTTACCTACCTTTCATAAATTTTTGAGCTCTCCTGGAAATAGTTAAATTCTTGAATTTAAACCTGATTAACATTCCAGAAGAACTCTATCTTTAACCGTTTATATAATAGCTAATGTTAATTACTAAATTTTAATTATAATACACTCTATCTTTACCTGCTTTTCCCGGGTCATGATAATAATGGCCCACTCTATTTTTTACTATTTCTGCATAATGGGGGACACCTGTTACTATTATTTCTCTATCAGGGTTTTGTGTTGAAAATTGATGTATAATTTCCAGTATTACCGAACAATGCTGCCCTACCTGATTTCTGATGGGCCAACCAGACTCATCATAGGGAACAAAAAGTTTTTTCTGACTGGAGAGATTCAGAAGAAAAGGGTCTTTACCGGTAAGAAGCAACTCTGCAGTCTTTGGACCCGTTGGTTGGTCAAGGAAAGGAAAAGGTGCTTCCAGTAAAAATGGAAGGGTACTGGAATAATCGCCTATTTCTCTATGCGAAAGCCCCCGAAATCCTTTCGGAGAAGGTTCTACATGGTTCTCAAAACCCTCCATTGCATTTACAACCAGTGATGTCATTGTTGCTATTCTCATAGATTTTTCAGGTGCAACAATACAATTCGTTACAGGAAACATTGTTTCAGCCCCATGAATATCTACAGCCATATCAACTTTTTCCTTTTTCATAATTTGCATTGCAGCATAAGTCACTTTTTCCATAAGGAAACCATCCGGTCTACCCGGCCAGGTTCTGTTTGTATTTCTCGCATCAAGAAAGGAAAGAAGCTGTTTATCAGGATAATGAACATATACATCAGGGTCTGGCCACTGGTCTAATGGTGCAGCATTACGATTTCCCATTCTGAATTTCTTTTTTCCCCAATCGGTTGGAATTTCAAAGAAAAGGGGATATCCATCCCCAGGCTTGGTATTACGGCTACCACTGTTATTAAACTGTGGGATTATAATCAAGGTGCCCTTATTTACAACAGCATTTTCTATAAATATCAGTGCAGTCAAAATTGCAGAGGGTTCATTTGAATGAGTACCAGCAATTATTAGCAGTTTCCCACCATCTTCCTTTCCCTCGAGAAAGAAAACTTTTGTATCAGCCATTGTCCCTTTTAATCCATCACAATACTCAC
This sequence comes from Candidatus Zhuqueibacterota bacterium, assembly GCA_003644825.1. Lineage (GTDB taxonomy): Bacteria > SM23-31 > SM23-31 > B21-G16 > B21-G16 > B21-G16. Next base: position 2,854 of record QNDJ01000394.1, read on the forward strand.
TTAAATTTATAACTTTAGTAACTCCCGGTCCTGCAACTATGGATAACTGATAATGCCGGTGCTTATAAAATTGAATCCCAGATACAATCATTACAACTATAACAATTATAA
>QNDJ01000395.1 GCA_003644825.1 Candidatus Zhuqueibacterota bacterium
CTGGTTTGAATTTTATAGAAGTATATACCTGATGAAACTCTTTCTCCTGTGTCGTTTTTACCATCCCATTTAATTGAGTAGTATCCTGAATTTTTATAACTATCAACTAATGTTCTGATTTTCTGACCGAGTAAATTATAAATTATAAGGGAAACTCTGCCTGGTTCTGGTAACTGAAATTTAATCACTGTCTCCGAATTAAAAGGATTTGGATAATTCTGAAATAAATCAAATTTTTCAGGTATGGTTCTGCTTGTAAAATCAATCTTATTAATATGAGAATCATTGAGCATAAATTTTTCAAAAGATATAGTGCCTGATTTAAATCCTTCTTTTTTTCGGAATTTAATCGAAATTAGTTTATTACCCTGGATTGGATTTGCTGAAGCAAATGCTAAATTAAGAGAATTTTTTATTATATTTTTCTCTACAATGAGATTTTTTACCCCGGGTGTGACCTTATAGCTTTCAAATTCAAGTTCTGCAGGGTCAAATTTAATGGAAAATTCACCTGCAACAACATCTTTTAAATTTTTTGTATATAAGTTGTAAGTAATATAGTTTTCATTCTCTTCAGGTTTTACAACAATTTTTACATTTTTCATTCTGGTAGGTTTAGAAAATAGTGCTGATTCTACAGGAAATGTTGATATATATCCAGCAACGTATTGAAGAATTAGAGCAGCATCATAAGATGATATAACACCATTATAACTTACATCTGCTTTACTTTCCTGTTCACTGGTTAATGTTAATAACCCCACAACACTCTGTAAAATGTATGAGGCATCCAGAGCAGAGATAGTTTCATCTCCTGAAATGTCTCCAAATAGAACGATTATTGTGACCTTCCCGTTTATTCCTTTAACAGGTGTAATACCATCGTCAAAAATTAACTTTGTAAACTTTAAGTTTGAAACATCACCAACAGATGCTTCAGGTTTAACTTCAAATTTGAAATCTATAAATCTTCCCAATCCTGTAAGCCAAGTTGATTGATTTGAAGCACCGGCGATTCTAACTTCTCCCGGGAGGATGTTATCTTCGATTAGAAAACTTGAAAGGTTTGTAATATTTGAATTGTCAAAGTTATATCCAAGGAAGTTAAGTATGCTATCGTTATATTCAAGAGTCAGTTCAAAGCTGGTAATATAATTAATCGGTATTAATATTGAAGATGGAATAGTGAACTGCTGGTTTAATGCAATTGTGGTATCAGGAAGTAAAACAGGAACAGGTATTGACCATGCATAGATATTTAATCCATTATCTGAACCCATCCATACCATATTGTGTTTGTCAACTTTTACAACATAGATCAAATCACTTAGCATTTCAGAGTAATCGTAAGAAGTCATTATATCCCAGTAACCCAACTGGTTAGATGTAATTCCACCTTCAGTAGCGAACCAGATAACACAATTCGGGTCAGTATCCATAGAATGTATAAAAAGGTCATTAAAATAATTATAATCATCAAATTGAAACCAGTTATTTCTATCAAAAAGTGCCGCACCATTGTCTGTAGCCACCCATAGGTTTCCATTACAATCTACAATAATATCCTGTACATTGTTGCTTGGAATACAGGAAGGTGAAGTGAATGATTCCCAGTTTGTTCCATCAAATTTACTTAACCCTTCCGATGATGTTCCGAACCACATATTTCCAAGAATATCCTGATTGATTGCCTGAACATAGTCAGCAACAAGTCCGCCAGAAGTATTTGCATTTGTATATCCTGTAAAGGATGAGCCGTCATATTTATTTACTCCACCTTCTGTTCCTATCCAGATATTACCCTGGGAGTCTTCAAATAAAGCAAGAATTGAGTTGTTCAATAAACCGTCTGCTGTTGTATAGTGTAGCCAGACCAAACTGTTAAATTTCCACAGGCCATTTCCGGTGGTTCCAACCCATAAATTATTTTCTGAATCGATAAAAACTTTTGAAACATTATCCAGCGTATCGCTATTTGTTGTATAAATAAGTCTGAAATATCTACCTCCAAATCTGCACAGGTATGAAGATGAATTTATCCAGGCAGTTCCATTGGATTTAAAAGCAATATCATTAACAGAATTACCGAATGGACCCAGAAGTAAATGAGTATACTCTGAACCGTCATATTTAAATAACCCTTTATCCGTGCCTATCCAGAAATTACCGGAATAATCTTCAACTATTGAGTTAAAATTAACAGTATCCGGTCCTGCCAGAAGGTATGTTCTTTCCCACTTGGTTCCATCATATTTATTAAGTCTGTTTGTGCATATCCATATATTTCCCTGAAAGTCTTCGTAAATATCACTTGCGCTATTTAGATATCCTGTATCATTAGTAAATGATACCCAGGTATTGTAAAGGTCAAATTTGCTTATGCCACTTACAGTCCCTATCCATAAATTTCCCTGTGAGTCAAATAATCCTGTTGTTGTTGTATAATCTACAAGTCCACTATCAACGTCGTATGTGACCCAGAAAGTGTCCTGATTTGTATCAATATAGTAATGAACTATTCCGCTATTATTCAATCCGAACCAGACGCTTGTATCCGGTGCTATTTCAATAAAGGTGGAAATATTTGTTCCACCAGAACCAGGAATAACCACACTGGACCAGGTATTTCCATTGAATGAGTTCAACTCATAAGAGGTTGATATCCACACAATACCTGATTGGTCAACTTTAATATCCGTAACATCAAGAGAGGATAAATTATTTGAATATATAGTCCAGTTCGTTCCATTGAACATATTAACACCATTACCATCGCTTATTACCCATATATTACCTGAAGAATCCTTTGCAATTTTTGTAATGGAATCAAATTCTAGATCGTTACTTGAACTATACCTGGTATAATTCATATTTGATAGGTCTATTTTAAACAAACCATAATCAGTACCGACCCATAGATAATCACCATCTATTAATAAGTCATTGATATTATTC
>QNDJ01000396.1 GCA_003644825.1 Candidatus Zhuqueibacterota bacterium
AAAATACCTTATCTTAATCTGGGTTTTTATATTATTATCCATTTCAGTTCAAGCCCAGACGTATAAAAGCCCGGAAAAGATATTTAAGAAAATTGAAGTTCTTATTCCTATGAGAGATGGTATTCATTTAAATACAGAGATATATGTTCCAGAGAATATGCAGAAACCTCTTCCCTTTTTAATAACCAGAACACCCTATGGATTAAGACACGATAAAAATGGATTTCATATTTCCCTAAGCACAAGTTACAGGGAACTTGTTGAAGATGGTTATATATTTGTTTTTCAGGATATCAGAGGCAGGTTCAAATCCGAGGGAAAATTTGTAATGCTTCGTCCACCACACAAAAAAGATGACCCGAATGCTATTGATGAAGGCACTGATACGTTTGATACAATAAGCTGGCTCTTGAAAAATATACCGGGAAACAATGGTCGGGCAGGTATCCTGGGAATATCTTATGGTGGGTGGCTTACAGTTATGGCAATAATTGAACCTCATCCTGCAGTCAGGGCTGTTTCACCTCAGGCTTCTCCAGCAAATATGTTCATAGGAGACGATTTTCTTCATAATGGTGCTTTTCGATTGAGCCCGAGTTTCGGATATGTAGCTCTAATGGAAACATCAAATATAGTTACTCCATTCCGGTTTGACATATATGATACATTCGAATGGTACCTCGAATTAGGTGCCCTCTCAAATGTCAATAAAAAGTATTTTCACGGGAAAATGCCAACCTGGAACAATTTTATGTCCCATCCCACTTATGATGAATACTGGAAAAGACAGCAGGTTTCTCAATACCTCAAGAAAGTATCAGTTCCAACCCTTAATGTAGCCGGCTGGTGGGATGCAGAAGATTTTTATGGGCCGATGAAAATATACGAAACTCTGGAAAAGTATGACACGGATAATAAAAATTACCTTGTTGTTGGACCCTGGCGTCACGGAGGGTGGGCAAGGTCCAGCGGAAAAAAGTTAGGTAAAATCGATTTCGGAAGTAATACAGGTGTATATTTTAGAAAAAATGTTCAATCTCGATGGTTTGCATATTTCTTAAAAGATAAGGGAAATTTAAATCTTCCTGAAGCTCTTGCTTTTCAAACCGGTATAAATGAGTGGAAATCATACGATAAATGGCCTCCTGAAAAAAATATTATTGAACAGAAATTATACCTACACAGCAATAGAAAGCTATCTTTTAATCCACCTGGAGAAAATGAGAAATATGAGTTTGATAGTTATATTTCGGACCCTGCCTGTCCTGTTCCCTATACAAAGCGTCCAATAAAGGGTTTCTGGCAGGGTGCACAGGCATTGTGGAAAGTGGAAGACCAGCGATTTGTTCACCTGAGACCCGACGTATTGAGCTGGAAAACTGATGTCCTGAAAAAGGATATAACAATATCAGGCAGAATCATTGCCCATCTTTTTGCTTCCAGTTCTGGAACAGATTGTGACTGGGTGGTAAAGTTAATAGACGTTTACTCAGAAGATTATCCAGAAAAAGAAATGAGAGGATACCAGTTAATGATTGCTGATGAGGTTTTACGGGCAAAGTTCAGGAACAGTTTTGAAAACCCTGAACCTCTTACCCCGGGAAAAATAACTGAATTTGTTATCGATTTGAACAGCAGAAACCACTGTTTTCGCAAAGGACACAGAATTATGGTACAGATACAGAGTTCCTGGTTTCCCTTGATTGACCGAAATCCTCAAAAATTTGTGAACATTCCTGAAGCTAAAGAAAAAGATTACCAGAAGGCTACTCAACGGATATTCCATTCCAAACAGTTTCCATCATACTTAAAACTTCCTGTAGTTAAAGAAATAGAATAAAGAAGTAATGAAAAATCTGTTATATTTTATTTTTTAAATTTATTAATTTTATTGACAAACGTAATAGAATTGTTAAAATTTAATTACCAGCAAGGAGAGGTGGCCGAGTTGGCTGAAGGCGCTCGCCTGCTAAGCGAGTGTGAGGTTAATAGCTTCACCCAGGGTTCGAATCCCTGCCTCTCCGCATTATCTACTCTTTGTCATACCGGTGTAATATCAGGAGAAAAAAATGGAATTTTCTGATAATGAACAAAAAGTATATGATATTCTTGATAAATTGAATATCACCTATGAGCGTTATGAACACCCACCTGTTTACACTGTTGAACAGGCAGAACAGCACTGGAAGAATATTAAGGGTGCCCACTGCAAAAACATTTTTTTACGTAATAAAAAAGGATCAAGGCATTACCTTATAGTTCTGGAGCACCTGAAAAAACTGGATATTAAAACTCTGGCAAAAAGATTAGGCGAAGATAAGTTCAGTTTTGCATCTGCAGAACGTTTACAACGTTATCTTGGCCTTGAAACAGGTGCTGTTTCTCCTTTCGGTTTAATTAATGATAGTAAAAAAGAAGTAAAGGTTATAATCGACAGCGATTTGAAAAAAAGAAAAATAATAAATTTTCACCCAAACGTTAATACTGCAACAGTAGGAATTTCTTTTAATGACTTCCAAAAGTTCCTTAACTGGTGTGGAAATAAGTTTCAGTATTTACAGTTTTAAGATTTTTAAAGAGAAATTTAATCTGATTAAATTTATTAAAATTTTAAAACAACTAAATATCTTTCCAAGAAGCCTATTTTTACTGAAAACATATCACCCTTGAGGGTGGATAAATATATTTCTTTTATTTTTCGTTTTTAATTATATTATTACAAAAGAATATTCTTCCTTCCTTGTATGCATTTTTTCTTCTCTTTTTTATCAATAAATAAAATTACACGCAGATATATTATACTTTGTGAAAATTTTTCATAAACGGGCAGAAATGCTCGACCTACTGAAAAATTATTTAATTCTTTTTTCCGCACCAGAATCGAATTCTGGTGCTGGAACAATCCAATGGTAAGTCATTAAAATGACTGTTTTAAAGCTATTATAATTC
>QNDJ01000397.1 GCA_003644825.1 Candidatus Zhuqueibacterota bacterium
GTATTAGCAGGGCAGGGACAAAAAATATTAAATATTTAAAAAGTTTCTTCATTTAAATTCCATTATATATTTTTTTATTCATTTAATATGTATTTTGTTCCTTTTTTTAAATTAATATTTTAAAATAATTGATAACCACCAGGTATCAAGCCTCGTTAAATTAGCAAAGTGGAGAAAATCTATTCTGATACTCTTTGAAATATCATAACTTGCACCAAAATAATAAGAAGTCAAATTTAGCATTTTCCCTTTAATGTCAGAGACTTCCTGTTTTTCATCCGGGACAGTAACTGCTGGAGTATAAACCATAGATGTATCAGCGGCTGTATCCGGAAGATCTTTCACCTTCTTTTTCCATTTTCCATTAAAGGTTATAGGAATCCAGGCATTTGCACCCAATCTGAAAGTAAATTTTTCACTCAATTTAGTTTCCAGGCCAACAGGAAGAGAAAAAATTATTCCCTTTGCCTCACCTCTGGACTCAAAAATCCTGTTGTCTCTGTATACCATTGTTGTATCAAGAACAGAATTTCCATTTTCAGTTATTAATTGGGAAACTCTTTTTTCTCCGGGTCCCTGTTTATAGCTCATTGAACCCCATAAAAAAGTGCACTTTACACCTAATGCTAACATACTTTTAAGATTATCAAAATGTTTTTCTTTTCCATAACCTAAAATTAACCGATTAATACTTCCTGAACCCTTACCTTTAGATGTAGAAATTATACTCACATTTTTTTTGGTTTCAACCAGTCCCTGGGTCAAAAGAGTATCCCCGGATGCTGTTTCTTCTGCTTCAAGTTCAATCGGTAAGTTGTTACGATTAAAACTAAAAAGAAAGTTTGTTTCTTTAAAAGTTTTAAGTCCCGGTTCTATTATCTTATACCTTATATTTAAAAAATATGATTTTAATCCGATTTCCATAAATCCAAAATTTCTATCACTTATTTTACCGAAATCACCTTTTTCACTGCCAAAAAAAGGTTGTTTAAATACACTGAACACGGTATTAGCATTAAACGTAATTCTTTCAGGCCTGACTCCAGCAGAAAAGGAGAGTTCAGTATCTCTTTTTTTGAATACCTTCCCAAGTGAAAATCCGAACCTTGGACCCGGGAACTTTAACCTTCTTTTCAAATTATTAAGTTCATAACTTGAAAATACCTTTTCTCCTGTTGTATCAGATAAGGCGAAATTTCCATTCCAGTCTTCTTCATTATATCCAACCTCAAAACCATATTTATTCATAGAAAAGATGTATCCCCAGCCTCTGTATAATCCCATAATTGTAATACTTCTACTGCTAAAATCTCCATCAATGTTCAAATTATTCTTATTTCTTATTCCTTCCGAAGCAGATGAGTAAGTATCTTTAATGTTTTCATCTTTCATTGAAAGGTCATAACCACTTGACTCCCAGAATATTCCCATCGTTCTGCCCTTTATTCGTGTTATGGCACCATAAAGATTACTGGGAAAAAGGTCTCCACCTTTCTTCAGGGAAAAATCATCTCCAAATACACTTATATCTTTTCTTCCCTGTAGATTACTGAGGTTTGTGAATATCCAGGTCTTGTTAAACCTTGATAGGTATGCCGGATTAAAATAAATATCTGTATAGAGGTCACTTATTAAACCATAAAGATTTGTTCCCAGCCCTCTAATCCTGAATGAATATTTATCTCCTCCAGCAATACTATTTCCACATAAAGTTAAAAGAATCATCCATAAAAATATGAACTTCCTGACATTTCCTTTCAATTTAACTTCTCCTATCCTTATTTAAATAGGAAAATTTTTCCCTTTGCTATATTACTTAATCGGGTCTTCTTTGCCAGTACTTTATGTTAATCCAAGTAAAAATAATAATCTGGTTTATTTGAGTGCAAGTTTTATGCCAGTGATTTTTAAGGTGTGAGTATATTCTCTGGTTAGACTTTCTTAAGATTTTATTTCTTTTTTATTGTTCACCATACTTTTCGTGATATACAACATCTTTTACTGATTTCCTCAAGCCCAATTCTTTTATCTGTTTTTGAGGATAACCAAGAGGTGTTAAACCTACAACCCTTACAGCATCAGGTATATTCAGAATTTTTTTAACATCATATTCACTGAAAGCACCGATATAACAGGTTCCCAGGCCTTCTTCATAAGCAGCAAGCATCATACAGGTAAAAGCAATTCCAACATCCACCATCAGGCTGGATGAATAACCACCGATTTTACTGAAATTCGGCAAACCACACGCCACAAGAATACAGGGTGCTTCTGCAATAAACCATTGCTGATTACAGGCTTTTGCAAGGTCTTTTTTCAATTCTTCATTCTTCACAATAATTAGTTTCCAGGGTTGTTCATTGTTTGCAGAAGGAGCAAACCGAAAAGCATCAATAATCCTTTCAAGAGACTTTTTCGGTATTTCCTTCGGCTGATAAGACCTTATACTCCTTCTAAATTTTATTGCTTCGAAAACATCCATTTTTCTCCTCCAGGATTTTTAATCTTTTAACACACTCTCTATAAGTAATATAATCTCAATTTTTAAAAAATAATTAACAGTACCATTATAAGCAAGTTGATTTTCAGAAAAATTATATTTATTACTGTTTGATTTCATTATCTGTTAATGTAGCTTTATACTATCTATGATAAATCTTTATTAATTAAAAACCAGTAGGTGAACATCTCTTTTTCCAGTTCTTGATAGTTTTTAAACTTTAGTGAAATTATTTGCCAGAATTTTTTGTTGTGTTTTTTTTCTATAATATGAGTAAGTTCATGAAATACTATATATTTTATCAGGTTTTCTGGCAAATATTTAATTAACCTGTTAATAGTAATATTTTTTGTATAACTGAGGCTTGCCCACTTTGTTTTCATTTTTCTGAAATATATACGATTATGTTTTACTCCCAGTTCCTTTGATATTTCTTTAACAATAGAA
>QNDJ01000398.1 GCA_003644825.1 Candidatus Zhuqueibacterota bacterium
ATATTAATCCCATTCAAACAGATTTCACCTTTACTGACATCGTAGAATCTACATAATAGATTGATAATTGAGGTTTTTCCTGCACCTGTTGCACCAACAATTGCGATTTTCTCACCTTTATTTACTTTAAAAGATATGTTTTTAAGTATGTAGTCTTCATCGTTGTAAGCAAACCATACGTTCTTAAATTCAATTGAATGAGGTGGTTGGGTTAGTTCAACAGGATTTTCTGATTCAGGAACGATTTCCCTGTTGTCAAGTAGTTTAAAAATCCTCTCCGAGGAAGCCATTGCAGCCTGCATTATATTATATTTTTCGCTCAAATCCTGAATAGGCCTGTAAAACCGTTGAGCATACTGAATAAATGCAACAAGGGCACCGAATGTTAAACTTCCTTTTATAACATTTATTCCTCCATACCATAGTATTAATGCAATTGCAAGAGAACTGATAATCTCAACCGATGGAAAAAACACTGCATAATAAAAAATGGTCTTCAGAAATGCATCCATATGGTCTTTATTCAATTTTCTGAATTCTTTGAAATTCTTATTTTCTCTGTTAAAAAGTTGAACTATGTTCATACCTGTAATATTTTCCTGCAGAAAAGAATTTATCTTTGCTAAACGGAGCCTTATTAGACGATACGTTTGCCTGACCTTTTTCCTGAAAAGGAAAGTTGCATAAAATAATAGGGGAAGAACGGAAAATGTAATCAATGCAAGCTTAAAATTGAAAGATATAAGAATTACAATTATACCAGTAAGGATGAAAATATCATTAAACACTGTAATAACACCACTTGTAAACATTTCGTTCAGAGTTTCAACATCATTTGTAAGCCTTGTCATTAATCGACCTACAGGATTCCGGTCAAAAAACGATAATGAAAGATTTTGAAGATGAGAGAAAATTTTTTTTCTTATATCATACATTGTTTTCTGACCGACCATTTCCATAATATAATTATGAAGATAACTAAAAGAGAAACCACATATTAGCAGAATTACATAAACAATGGCAATATTTCTCAATCCTGTAAAATTGCCATTTTTTATATGAACATCTATCGCAATTTTTACAAGTATTGGACCGAGCAATTCAAGAAAAGAGGCAATAAGAAGAAAAATAAGACCCGCCAGGACCGAGAATTTGTAAGGTTTTAAATAGGTAAGGAGTCTTTTCATAAGTTTTCTATCGTATGCTTTTCCGAGAATTTCTTCTTCTTTGTAATAATTATGCAAATTTTACCTCTTTAATTACCAGTTTTTCATAATCTCGCTGAAGCATTCCAATCCACTCCATATAACTCCACCATAACCATGCCCGGGAGACGTCCAGGCACCCGAAAGATAAAGATTTTTAATTGGTGTTCTATGAGGTAAACGCCTGGCTCCGGAATTATCAAGAGTCTAATCCCAGCCGTATATAGCACCCCTGTAGTTCCCCGTATAACGAATATTGGTTAATGGAGTCCCGATTTCTTTTATTTCTATAGATTTAGAGAGTCCTTTTAAAAATTTCTTTTCTACTCTATCAATAAGAATATCTGCCATTCGTTCCTTTTCCTTTCGATAAGCTCCTTTTTTACCGCTGAAATAATCAGCCTCGTATTGTTTCCAGTGTTCGTACCCCTGAAGCGTCATTATATTAATTGTATTTTTTCCTTCAGGAGAATATCCTTTATAAATATTGTCATAAATCATCAAACCATAAGGGCATACTTCTACATCAGCATTATAAGCAGATTTATATTCTGCCTCGATATCGTAACCGGTGTTGTAAAAAATCTCTGTATCGGTAAAACCAACCTCATCAATCAGATTCTTTTTCAACCCGAGAAATACCTGAAAACTGGAAAGACTGACGCTAAATTTACTCATTTTTTCCAGATAATCTTTGATATAATTATCCTTTTCAATCAATGTATGAAAAGTATCATAAGCATTGGCATTTGAAATTACAACCTTACCTGTGAACACCTTTCCATTAGCCGTTTTCACTCCATAAGCTGAATGGTTTTTAATCAGTATTTTTTCAACCTTTGTTCTAAGAAGTACTTTTCCACTGTGTTTTTCAATAAAATTTACAAAGGCATTGCTTATTTTCTGGGACCTTCCTCTGGGATAATAACCACCTTCTTCAAGATAACCGATGGTTGGCATTGCATAATAAATACTTGCAAGCCTGGACGGCGGTAATCCATAATAACCCCAGAGAGCAGAAACTATCGCTTTTAATTTGACGTTTTTTATCCTGGCATCCATCAGTTGACCCCAGGTTTTGTTAAAACTATTAAAAAGATAAGGAAAATCAAGAGGAAATCTGTTCATATTTATTTTCCCCTGAGCAGTTGAAAACTTTCTTATATCACTGGCAATACCTCTCATATCGTTAAAAAGGTTTTTTATTCCCTGTTCTTCATCTGGAAAATATTTTATCAGTATATTTATATAACTGGAAATGTCTCTTTGAGGCACCCTGATATCGTAATCGGGATATACCGTTCTATATAGATTTTTATGTGGTATAAATTTCACATCTTTAATCTCAGGGAATCCGGGTATCAAATTATGTATTCCATTTCTTTCACCAGCAGTTGTGGAATGTAGAGAAACATCGAAGACAAAACCACCCGGGCGTTTGAATGTTGTTGCGTAACCACCAGGAATATAATGTTTTTCCAGAACCAGAGTTTTAAAACCCTGCCTGCAAAAAGCTGCAGCACAACTTAATCCCCCGAGCCCAGAGCCTATTATTACAGCATCAAACTCATTTTCGGCTCTGTGCCTTTTTGAACCAACAGGAAAAGAACCCCAGTCAATTGATAATACGGGTATTCCATATATAAAAAATTTTATGAAATTTCTTCTTTCTAATATTTTTCCAGCCATCTTTCCTCCACTTTTATTTTAAATTTAATAAGAAAAATTAATAATATAAAAA
>QNDJ01000399.1 GCA_003644825.1 Candidatus Zhuqueibacterota bacterium
AAAAGTTTTTTTCTTGTGTAGCATTTTCACCCTCCTTTGTTTGTGTTATTGGGTATGAAAATTTTATTTTAATTGTTTAGTTTGATTTTTCTTGAAATTTAGATTTTATTTCTTTGTAAAGAGTTTTTGCAGCTTCCAGAGATTTTAATGCCTGTGAATTTGAATAAAGGGTCAGGAATTCTTTTGCAATGAGTTTATTTTTTCGGTAAAGGTTAAGTGCAGTTTTTTCAATTTCAGGCTGCATTGCAAACTCAAGTTCTTCAAATTGTCCCCAGGTAGCCTGAACTTTTTTTATTGTTTTGCCATAATTTTTGTCAGTCAGTTTTCTTAGAAGTTTAAATATACCTGATGCAGAATCCATACTGAGTTTCCAGGTTTCTTCAGGCATATTAAAATGAAAATCAAGAAGACTTTTTGAAGTTGTGTATAAACTCTCCGGTGCTTTATGAAAAGCCTCAGGAATCCTGGTTATGCCGAGATACCAGGGAACAAAAACACTGATGCAAGGGGAATCAAGAGCTCTCCAGATAACTGTACCAATTTCAACCGGTAACCAGTTTCTTTCCTGTATCACAGTAGTTTTATGGCTTCTAATATTGCATATAGTATATGGTGTTTTATGGGGACTATTCCTGTATCCGTCGGATTTGTCGAGGTCAGTACCTTCATAATGATTTCTGAAAATTTTCATTACATCTTTAAGTGAAAGTTTATGATCAGGCTTAACTGAAACAGGCATTATTCCTTTTTCTGCTTCTTTCCATGTTATAGGAAAATTTTTGTTTAAAAGTCTTGCCATATTCCATTGTCTATGTGTATTTGATGGATGATAGTGGTATTTTTCAGGCGAATAAGCAAGAGCAAAATCAAATTTTTTGCCATTCCCGGGTTTATACCAGCCTCTTTTTACAGCATAATCTATTAAACCTGGTGAACATATAAAATTTTTTCTGTCATTTACATCTACTTCTCTTATACTGAATGTATTAGCAATTATTGCCACTTCATCGTCCTGAACTTTTCTTGCTACATATTGTTTTCCTCTGACCATTTGGAGCTGCCATGCTTCGTCCGGACCCACAATATTAAGATTTCTACCTGATGCGTTATAACCATATTTGTCAATGAGTTTTGCAGCCAGCATTACGGCTTCTCTTGCAGTTTTGCACCTTTCAGCAAGTATTATCCTAAGCATAAATCCTATTCCACCGTTGAGCAGGTCGCCGCGAGCTTCAACTTTTTCCACGGGGTCTTCTTTTGATGCACATCCATTACTCCCGAAAGCTACACCCCACTCATTAATGATTAGATTCGAGTACGATGTTCCAGGGCACTCATCAAAAAAGTATGCATACGTTTCTTCCACCTGAGGAATGGTACCCCCAGCTTTAAGCTTAATAACTGAACCCTGTTTATATTTTTTCCTTGGAATATACCACAAAAAATCTATGTCTTTCTGACTATCATCTTCAGTTTTTACGAATAATATTGAACCATCCACAGTGGTATTTTTCCCGGCAATCATAACGGTGCATTCTTCTGGTTTATATTCATTGTTAAAATTGAAAAATTCAATAAAAAATATAGAAATTAATAATATTACAGGAATTAAAAATTCTTTTTTCATTTTTATGTTCCTTAAATTTAATTAAATCTTCCACAACAGTATTTATATTTTTTACCACTACCGCAGGGACAGGGGTCGTTTCTTCCTATTTTTCTTGTATTTTCCTGATTTTCCTGGATGTATATTTGCTGGTTGAATTCAGGTAAAGCCTGTTGAAGTTTCCAATCATCAGCCATTTTTTTTAGTTTTTCGTCTGCGTGTTCAAAAAACATTTTATAAGCCTGACAGAAATGATTTAATCCTTTATCAGATGGGTCTCTGATTCTGTCTTTTATACACCCCCCCTGACAGTATTTTAACCACTTACATTGTTTGCATTCTTCAGGAATAGCAGATTTTATTTTACCAAATTTTCCCTGAGATTCAGAGTTCAACATATCAATCAGGTTATCTTTCATTATGTTACCGAGTTTCCATTCTGGTTCAACAAAGAAATCACAGGAATAAACATCACCATTATGTTCTACAACAACGTAAATTCCACATTCTTTTAGCAATGTACACTGAGGAGGTGGTAATCCCACATAATTGTAAAATACTGAATCGAAATAACGAATTGATGTGGTTGGTGTGTTATCGATAAAATCTTTCTGCCATAAATCGAATAATTTACATAAAAACCTGCCATAATCAACTGAAGAAACCGAAAAAGGTGCTGCACGATTCGGATTTTCAGGGTCTGTTTCCACACAGGGTATGAATTGCATATAGTTCAACCCGATGGACTTATGAAATTCATATATTTCTTCTGGAAATTGTACAGAATAATCATTCACAACTGTTAGTGCATTTACCTCTACCCCTGAATCCAGCAATAGCTTTGCTTTATCAACAACTATAGACCAGGACCCTTTACCATTTTTCATTGTCCGATAATGATTGTGTATATGTTCAGGACCATCCAGAGAAAGACCAACAAGAAAATTATATTTCTTTAAGAATTTTGCCCAATTTTTGTTTATCAGGATGCCGTTTGTCTGGAGTCCATTACCAATAGATTTTGATTTCCCTGATTCCTGCATAAAATTTACAGCTTTCTCAAAAAAAGATAGCCCCATCAATGTTGGTTCACCGCCCTGCCATCCAAAAGAAACCTGCTGCTCCCCATAATGCATTACCTGCTTTATCATTTCTTTTAAAATATCTTCACTCATTCTATGTATCCTGGAATCGGGGAAAAGCTCAGATTTTTCCAGATAAAAACAATATTTACAGGCCATATTGCAGTCAGGACCAGCTGGTTTTACAAGAATTGAATTGAGTTTTTTGTTGTAATTGGGCATGTGGTTTGAACAATTTTATTTTTCAATAATAAAG
>QNDJ01000400.1 GCA_003644825.1 Candidatus Zhuqueibacterota bacterium
AAAACAAAACTGAAATAAGAAATATTATAAACTCTCAAAGAATGGTTCTTATTCCTGGAATAAAGGGAACAAAAAGCCTGAACAAAAACCCTGCATTTTTAAGAAACCTGGGAAGATTGGGGGTTAAATACATTAATATATCACCGGAGGATTATGATTTATTTATTGCTGGAGGGTTAAGTTCATGGGGTGAGAAATTTCTTTCGACCTGTAGAAAAGAAGGTATATACGTTTGTATGAACATTCATAAAGACCTTCCCTATGAGGAGATATTGAAGGCTGGTAGTTCACATATCATCTTAAATGGTTGTATAAACTGTTTTATGAATACTCCAGAAAAAAGAATAAAGTTAGCCAGTAATTACAGGGCAAAACTTGTACTTGATGTATTTAAAGGAAGAAATGACCCGGATAAGATTGCAATATTCATTAAAAAATGCAACTATGAAGGTTTGAAGCTTAACCTTTCTCGCCTTGCAGTGGAAAATACCGATGAAGTTTTTGATTTTATATACAACCTGCAAAAGAATGGTATAACAGAAGAAATGTTAATTAATCTGTTAAATATAGAGTTCTGAATGAGTAGAATGTCTTTTAACAATTTTTCACTTATTTGCAGTAACTGTGAGAAGGAACACGATATTAATATACTTCCGCCGAGATGTTCATCTTGTAACGAGCCTCTTGAGGTAAGAATAAAGAAAATTGATGTGGATAGAAATATCTTTAAGGGACGAGAATTTTCTATGTGGAGGTATTCAGAATTTATTTTCACCAGAAAAATGATTTCTCTTTTTGAAGGTGGAACGCCTCTTCTGAAAGCAAACAGGCTCTCAGAATATTCAGGATTAAAAAATATCTATTTAAAAAATGAAACTGTTAATCCTACTGGTTCTTTCAAAGATAGGGGAACAGCAGTAGGTTTAAATTTTGCTCTTCAAAAAAATAACAAACTTATCGGGACTCTTTCAACAGGGAATATGGCTAAATCGGTTGCGGCTTATGCAGCAAAAGCCGGTGTAAAAGCTATTGTTTTTGTAAAGGATACTATATCTTCTGAGAAAATAAATTTAATATCGATGTTCGGACAGGAAATCCATAGAGTGAAAGAAGATTATGGTAAGTTATACTTTAAAATTATGGATGATTACAAAGATGTATTTTTTATTAATTCGGATTACCCTGCCCGAATAGAAGGACAGAAAACTATTGCTTACGAGATTTGTGAACAGCTCAACTGGGATGTCCCTGAATATATTGTAATACCTGTGAGCAGTGGTGGAAATTTTTCTGCAATTTATAAGGGATTTAAAGAATTTTTCGAAGCGGGTTTTATAAGCACTATTCCTGAACTTATTGGCGTTCAGGCAGAAGGATGCTCTCCAATATATAAAGCATACATTCAGGGAAAACCGCAGATTGAGGAATTTTCAAAACCCCATACGATTGCCCATGCGATTGAAAATCCTTATCCACCAAGTGGAAATAGAGTTCTAAAAATAGTTAAAGAAAATTATGGAAAAATAGTTGCTGTTAATGATGAAGAAATAATATTTTCGCAAAAATTGTTGTCTCTAAAAGAAGGTATTTTTGCACAACCGGCTTCTGCAGCCGCTCTCGGGGCTCTGCTAAAACTAAAAGATAAAAGATTTTTTGAAAAAAATGACAAAATAGTATTAATAATAACAGGGATGAATCAGTAAAATTATTTTTATATTCTTGATTAAATTAGATGAATTTTGTAATATATAGTTGTTTTTATTAAGGATTAATATATGAAAAAATATTCAATTCTTGTTGTTGATGATGACGTCAACATCCTTAATTTGTTGCATGATATGCTTGAACTGGAAAATTTTAATGTTTTTACTGCTGAATCAGGGTTCGAAGCACTAAAAAAACTGGAAAAAAATCCCATTGATTTGTTGATTGTTGACCAGAAAATGCCAGAAATGTCTGGAACCGAACTGTTCAAAATTGTTAAAGATAAATACCCCGATGTTATGAGAATTATGATGACAGGTTATCCGGAAATTAAAACATTCAAAGATGCAATAAATGAAGGACAAATTTATAAAATAATCATTAAGCCTATAAGAAGAGATATTTTATCAATCGCTGTAAGGAGAGCCCTGGAACATAGAGAAGTCCTTCTTGAAAATAAAAGACTCATAGAAAGACTTAAAATAGATGTAATTGAGAAAGCTGCTAAAATTGTTGAATCTGAAGAAAAATATAAAAACCTTGTTGAAAACTCTATGGAAGGAATTATGGAGCTCTCCGGCGATGGAAAGATATTGTTTGCTAATCAACCTGCCTGTAAAATATTTGGATATTCCAGGGAAGAGTTTCAGGGATTATTCTTTGAAAATCTACTCCAGGATAAAGATGAGCAGAAAAATATCTCTAAACAACTTCAAAAATATGGCAACATTGCAAATCATAAAGTTCCTCTTGTTAAAAAAAATGGTGAACAAATTACCGGGCAAATCTCTATAAGGTCTTTAAAAGATAAAGATGGGAAAATTAGAAGTATATGTAACATTATAGATATAACAGAAGAGCTTAAAATACAGGAACAGATAAATAACTCTAAGAGGTTGGCTGCAATGGGTAAACTCGCTGCCGTTGTGGCTCACGAAATAAAAAATCCTCTTGGTGCCATTTCTAACTCCATTGGAGTCCTGAAAAAATTCCTTGACCTTAAGGATAAAGATAAAAGATTAATGGAAATAATTATAAAAGAAACCAGAAGATTAAATGATATAGTTAATGATTTTCTATCTTTTGCAAAGCCCAAAAAATTGTCTATAAAAAAAACTAACCTAACAGCAATTGTTAACGATACTGTTACCATTTTGAAAAAAGATAATTTATTCAGGAATATTGATATAGAAACAGATATTATTGATGATTTTCAGGAGATTTATATTGATC
>QNDJ01000401.1 GCA_003644825.1 Candidatus Zhuqueibacterota bacterium
ATTTTTTACATAAAATTGATTATTTTATGTCAGATGATAATTGAAGAGGATTCAGTCCATAATATTAAATTCAACTAAGGAACTATATTAACACAAAAACGTTTTAATATAGATTAAGAGTAAAATAACTGGAGGAACAGATGTGGGAATATTCAGATAAGGTAAAAGACCATTTTAATAATCCAAGAAATGTAGGTGAGATAGAAGACCCTGATGGTGTTGGTGAAGTTGGTTCACTTGCCTGTGGCGATGCCTTGAAGCTCACATTTAAGCTTGATAAAGAAGGAAGAATTGCAGATGTTAAATTCAAGACGTTTGGTTGTGGTTCAGCAATAGCTTCGTCTTCTGCATTAACCGAGATGATAAAGGGAAAAACTCTGGATGAGGCACTGAAAATCACCAATAAAGATATTGCTGATTATCTTGATGGACTGCCTGAGGAAAAAATGCACTGCTCGGTTATGGGAAGGGAAGCTCTGGAAGCAGCAATTGCAAATTATAAAGGTGAAGACCTGAAAAAGAAGTCTACAGAAGGAAAAATTGTATGTAATTGTTTTGGAGTTACTGAACAGCAAATTGCAAGAGCAGTTCGAGAAAATAACCTTAAAACTGTTGAGCAGGTTACTAATTATACAAAAGCAGGCGGAGGTTGTCAGAGTTGTCATCCCGAAATTGAAAAAATAATTCAACGGGTTCAAAAAGAAATGCTGGCAAAAGAAATCGAAAGAAGAAAACTCGAAGGTAAAAAATTAACCAATTTACAGAAAATAATGAAAATACAGGAAATAATAGAAGGTGAAATAAGACCAGCTTTAATAAGAGATGGTGGTGATATAGAAATTGTTGATATTAAAGATAACAAAGTATATGTTGCATTAAGAGGAAAATGTACTGCCTGCCCCAGCTCTCAAATAACTGTTAAAGGAGTTGTTGAAAGTAAATTAAAGGAATTTGTCTCTGAAGATATAGAAGTCGAAGAGGTAAAAAGTGAGGAGGTCTTTTAAATGAAAGTAATATATGTAGATAATAATGCAACAACAAAGGTTGCGCCGGAAGTTGTGGAAGAGATGCTTCCTTATTTCACCGAACTTTACGGAAATGCTTCAAGTATGCACTATTTTGGAGGGCAATTAGGAAAAAAAATCATAGAAGCAAGGGAAAGAGTCGGAGCTCTTATAGGAGCAGACACTTCTGAAATCATTTTTACCAGCTGTGGAACCGAAAGTGACAGCACAGCTATATTTTCTGCTATCAGAGCTTTTCCAGAAAAAAAGCATATAGTTACTACGAGAGTGGAGCATCCAGCTGTTTTAAATCTATGTAAATATTTGGCAAGTAATGGATATGATGTTACTTTTATAGGAGTTAACAGAGAAGGTATGCTGGATATTGAAGAAGTTAAAAATGCAATTACGGATAATACTGCTATAGTTTCTGTTATGTATGCAAATAATGAAACTGGTGTTATTTTTCCTGTGGAAGAGATTGGACAAATTGCTAAAGCAAAAGGCGCATTATTTCACTGCGATGCTGTTCAGGCTGTCGGTAAGATTCCTATAAATTTGAAGAAAAGCACCATTGATATGCTTTCCATAAGCGGACATAAACTGCATGCACCAAAAGGCATCGGTGTGTTATATGTCAGAAAAGGAACAAAGTTCAGGCCTTTCTTAATGGGTGGACATCAGGAACACGGAAGAAGAGCAGGAACAGAAAATGTCCCATATATAGTTGGACTTGGAAAGGCTTGTGAACTCGCTTTACAATATATGGATGATGAAAATACCCGGGTAAAATATCTCAGAGATAAACTTGAAGAAGGAATATTGAAAAATATTCCGAGAACATTGTTGAATGGAAATAAAGAACATAGATTACCAAATACTTTGAGTGTAAGCTTTGAATTTATTGAAGGAGAAGCTATTTTACTTAAATTAAGTGATCTTGGGATATGTGCATCTTCTGGTTCTGCCTGTACCTCAGGTTCTCTTGAACCTTCTCATGTTTTAAGAGCTATGGGTGTTCCTTTTACAGCCGCACACGGTTCTATCAGGTTCAGTTTAAGCAGATATAATACAGAAGAAGAAATAGACTATATATTAGAACATCTACCCGGAGTAATTGAAGGGATTAGAGACATCTCTCCATTCTGGAAAAAAGAATATAAAAAAGCCGTTTAAATAGAGAGTGATTTTACTGTAAATAATAATAGATTTACTAACTTTTATATTAAACGGAATTTTATAAGTTGTGACGTGTTTACTCACCTTTTTTCGATTTGACATAATATAACTCATCTTTATATGGAAAATGATACATTTTGGAAAGAATATCGTAGAACATATGTTGATGGAATAAAAGGAAATCGTTTTAAATTAAAAGTTAAGAAACTTGAATTTCCATTTTCTCAAAAGGCATACTTAGTTTTAGATTATTATCCTAAAATAACTTTTGATGAAAAAAAATGCTTAGGTTTCTTTGAGGAGATTGATGCTATGAAAGGAGAAGGAAACCTATACTTAGTTAATGATACAATCGAAAATAAAATAGATGAGATTCTGAAAGATAAGGAAAAATTCTCATATATTGCTCCTTTTTATAATACTATTTCAAAGGATGAATTGAGGCCAAGATATAGGATAGGCATTTATTTTCATGAATTAGGACACGTAGGTCAAAGCTGTGAGAAATACGATTGGATTAAGGATGACTTATATAGAAAATATTCCAAAATTATATTATATGAATTGCGTGCTGATTTTAGAAAAGGACCTGGAAAGCCTGTTTCTTATATTGATTATTTAATTAAAACAAGTAAAGATGAAGCAAAGAAAACATCTTCAGTTTTTTTGGCAAGTGAAGTAAAAGAATTTGGTTTTGATATAGAAGAACCTGAAGAAGATGATGATTATATTTTTATGTGTATACTTA
>QNDJ01000402.1 GCA_003644825.1 Candidatus Zhuqueibacterota bacterium
ATACAATATAATATATTTATATTGGGTACCCACTTAATAAAATTAGAATAATGAAAATAGAAGAAAAACTTTAAAAAAAGATAACAATGGCTAATAGTAATATTTACAATTCAAACAGACATACTCCCAGGAAAAAAGACTCCGTAAGGCTGGTGTGGGATACAAAGCCAAGAAGGGCACCTAACCCGAAGGATATAGAGTTCCAGACGGCAGAAGTGGTAATCCCTAATATAAGAAGGGATATAGACCAGATTCCTATATCATTCAGAGATGGAATATACGGTGAAGAGGAAATTGACAAACAGAAAATGAACCGCCTCATCTGGGGTGATAACCTCCTGGCAATGCAGGCACTTCTTGCTAACGGATATGAAGGAAAGATAAACCTCATATATATAGACCCACCCTTCGATAGCAAAGCCGATTACTCTCATAAGATGGTAATAGAAGGAAATGAGTTTACCAAAGAACCATCCGTTATTGAACGGCTTGCATATAAAGATACCTGGACCGGTGGAACTGATTCATATCTGGATATGCTCTATCCAAGGTTGCAACTGATGAAACGATTGCTGGCTGAAGATGGAAGTATTTATGTGCATTGTGATTGGCATGTAAATTCATATGTAAGGATAATTTTGGATGAAATATTTGGTAAGGATAATTTTATAAATGAGATAATTTGGGGATATAAGAGGCCTAGTGCTCCTGGTCAAAATCAGTTTTCAAGATTGCATGATACTATATATTGGTATGTAAAAAATTCTGAAAAAGGATGGATATTTAACCCTAACGAAGTAAGAATTCCTTATGCAGAGTCTAGTTATGCTCGTGCCGGTTATGCAGGAACAGCAAGCAAAATGACAGGAGGTATGGGAGTACAGTTAAAAGAAAAGGGTAAAATTCCTGAAGATTGGTGGGATATTCCAATGTTAAAGGGAAATTCTGAAGAGTATTGTAAATTTCAAACCCAAAAACCGGAAGCACTTCTTGAACGTATAATAAAAGCTTCGTCAAATAAAGGAGACCTTGTAGCTGACTTTTTTTGCGGTTCAGGAACAACGCTTTCAGTTGCTGAAAAGCTCGGGCGCCACTGGATTGGATGTGAGCTCGGCAAGGTTGGGATTCAGGTTACAAGGGCTCGCCTGGTGGAACTCGGAGCAAAGCCTTTTCTTATAGAAAATATCGGCAATTATCAGAGAGAAATGATTTACCTTACAGGTGGCAGAATATGGGAAATGCAGCATCTTATTCTGAAATTGTATGGAGCAACCCCGAGGGATAAAACAAGCGGACTCGGAATACGCAAAGTTAATAATACTGAAGAGCTCGTATATGTTGGATACCCGGACAGACCCATTACCGCTAAAAAAGCAGAAGAACTGGCAATGCAGGCTCAAAAACTTGACGGCAGAGGATACAAACGGCTGGTAATTCTTGGCTGGGATTATGAATATAACTATTATCAGGCTCTTGAAGCCCGGCTTAGCATACTAAAAGATAAACTCAAAGTTCAGATTGAAAGCAGAGACATTCCACCCGATATATACGATTATCTTAAAAAGGCAAAAGTTGAAGATGATATTGAACCACTTTTCGAAAAAATAAAATTTTATGAAAGACCATACCTGCGACTGAACAAACCGGCAATTAAAGAACTGGATAACGAAAAGGTTCTGATAAGTATAGGTATAAAAAGATATGTATTGATGGATGTTCCGGTAAGTCATACTTCAAAAAAGGGAAAAGAAGATTATGAAAACCTTATGAAACTTGCAGGAGACAATTTTGCAGTATTAATAGATTACTGGGCGGTTGACTGGGATTACGATGGATTTACTTTCAAAAGCCAATGGCAGGCATTTAGAGGCAATGGCAAAAGGGCTAAAACAGTGCCAATTACAGCAACAGAAATCCTGAATAAGAAAAAAAATCGAACCATTGCTGTGCGCGTCGTTGATATCTTTGGTAATGATGCAGGTGTAACAATTAAGGTGTAAATTTAAAATATGCTAATACCAATCTTCCTTATTGCAGGATCGGGGGTTATCAGTTAATAAAATAGTTGCTTATTGCAGGATTTTGCCAAAAACTGCAATAAAAGAGGTAATTTATGGGGGAAATAAGAGATCCAATATATGGTTTTATTACACCTAATGAAACAGAATTTAAAATCATAAATACAAAAATATTTCAAAGATTACGTAGAATAAAACAATTAGCGATGGCTTATCTGGTATATCCAGGAGCCAATCACACACGTTTTGATCATTCTGTAGGTGTTTATCATTTAGCTTCTTTAATGGCAGATAAACTTTTGCCCAGCAAACAAAATGAAGAGAGAAGGAGAATTGTTAGATTAGCAGCTTTACTTCACGATATAGGCCACGGTCCTTTTTCTCATGTTTCTGAAGATATTTTAAATAAATTTTCAGATAGCACTAGTAATACCAGTAAAGAAAAGATACATGAAGAAATTACAGCAAAACTTATTGATAATAATGAAGAATTAAAAAAATTGATAAGCCCTGAGGATAGGAAAAGCATAATTGGTTTACTTAATGGAAAAAATGTAGATATTACACTTATGAAAGATATTGTATCAGGACCTTTAGATGCTGATAAAATGGATTATCTCTTAAGGGATAGTTATTTTTGTGGTGTGAAGTATGGTGTATTTGACCTTGATAGAATGCTTAATACCATTTATTTTTATAAAGAAAACGATGATAAACATATTGCAATAAAATATGATGGAATAAATTCGCTTGAACAATTTGTCCTTGCTAAATATTATATGACGATTCAGGTATATCGTCATAAAGTTAGAACCTTAACTGATTCAATGATTATAAGAGGACTAGAATTGGGTATGGAGAAAGATGAGATAGATTTCCTTAACAAATTATATCGTTATAATG
>QNDJ01000403.1 GCA_003644825.1 Candidatus Zhuqueibacterota bacterium
ATAAGGTTCATTTAAATACTGTTGTTCGTCCACCAGCAGAAAAAGATGCTTTGCCTTTAGATAAAAGGGAACTTGAAGATATAAAAAACTTACTTAGTGATGATGTTCCTGTAGAAATTATTGCTCAGTTTAGTGCAAAAGCTAAAAAGGTATATAATGTAAATATAGAAAAAGAGGTTGTAGAATTACTAAAGAGAAGACCCTGCAGGCTTGAAGAAATGGCTGATTCTCTTGGAATAAACCGGAATGAATTGTTAAAGTATATCACACAATTACAGAATAGGAATGTAATAAAATTAATACAGTCAAAAGAGGATAGTGAAAAATATTATATAATTAATTGATTGGAGGAACAGTTTTGTGAAAATATATCTTGATTGTTATCCCTGTGTTGTTAGGCATTCATTAGAAGCATCCAGAATGGTTACTGATGATGAGACTGTTCATTTTATGGTAATGAATTCTGTCCTGAAGAAACTGGGAAAATTATCACCTGACGCTACACCTCCGGAGATTGCGACTATTATTCACAGAATAATCAGAAAAAGTGTTAAAAATAATGATCCTTACAAAAAGATAAAGAAAGAGTATAATCAGTTAGCTCTCTCAATGTATGATGATTTAAAAAGGAAAATTAATGAATCGAAGGACCCCATTTTAACTGCAATGAAGCTCGCTATTGCAGGTAATATTATAGATTTTGGTGCTTCAAATAGAGAGTTTAATTTAAAACAGATTATTGATGAAACTTTACAATCGGAACTCGACAATGGGTATTATGAGAATTTTATGGAGGAATTACCCGGAGTCTCAAAACTTTTATATATTGGAGATAATTCAGGCGAAATTGTGTTTGACAAATTGCTTGTTGAAGAAATCAAAAAAGTTGTGAAAGGAGAAATATATTTTGTAGTGAGAGGAAAATCGATTTTGAATGACGCAACAATTGAAGATGCAAAGATGGTTGGACTGGATAAAGTTGTAAAAATAATATCAGATGGATATGATGCACCTGCTTTTATTCCTTCTGAATCATCAAAAGAGGCAAAATTCTTATTTGAATCTTCTGATCTGGTAATAGCTAAAGGACAGGGGAATTATGAGTCTTTAAGTGAAGTTAGAAAAAATATTTACTTTTTATTAAGGTTGAAATGCTCTATTGTTGCAAAAGATATAGGAGGAAAAGTAGGAGATAATATATTAATTAAGAGTTATTTTTCTGATAATTAAAATTATAACACTGAAATAATTTCTTAAAGTTTAAATAAAGTTAAATGTTAAGGAGGTGAAAAATGAAATTAATCATAACTTCAATGGGTGATTCACTTGATAGCGAGGTGGACCAGAGATTCGGAAGAGCAAAGAATTTTATCCTTTTCGACACTGAAAAAGAGAAATTTTCTGTAGTAGACAACCAGCAAAGCTTGAATATGCAATCTGGTGCTGGTGTTCAGGCTGCTCAAAATATTATTAATAGTGGCGCAGAAGTATTGTTAACATCAAATGTTGGTCCAAAGGCATATCAGGTTCTTTCTGCAGCCGGAATAAAGATTTTTCTTGGTGCAAAAGGAAAAATAAAAGATGCAATTAATGACTTTAAAGAAGGTAATTTGAAAGAAGCAACCGAAGCAAATGTAGTAGGTCATTGGGTTTAAAAAATTAATATGGATTTTAAGAAAGAGCAGAGAATTGCAATTATAGAAAATGCATCAATAGTATTTTTAATTAATAGATTGCTGTCAAATTCTTTTATTCTGGTATTTGGTTCGGTTAAGTTTTTTTGTTTTTCTTATATAAGTCTAATATTGATTCAGAGAAGAGTCAATAAAAATTTTCTAACGATCTTTTTAAAGCCGAACTATTTCGGCTTTTGTTATTTCAATATTTAATAAAATATAAGAAATATGTTTTATCATTTTTAGAGATTATTTTGTTGATATTTATAAGGTGGAAAGGAAAGACCCAAAAGCAGTAATAGAAAATTTTATAAATAAAAAATTAAAGAAGATTTATTGCCTCTACCCATATAAATCAGATTAAAAAATAAAAGGTAAAGGACGATTTTATGAGAAAGATAAGATATATCATTTCATTGTTTTTTTTATTTTTTATGGTTTTTATGGCAATCAGGCATCAATTATTGAAGGGGGGACCTTCTGGAACCCCACCAATTGATTCTTACTGTCCTTTTGGAGCAATAGAGACGGCATACTTGTATCTAACATCAGGAACATTTCTCCACAGGGTTGGGTATTCAAATTTTATAATGTTAGCTAGTTTAATTTTTACAGGAATATTGTTAAAATCTGGCTTTTGCGGATGGATATGTCCATTTGGAACATTACAGGAATGGATAAGGAAATCTGGAATAAAGATATTTGGAGATAAAAAATATATTTCAGATAAATTAGACTATTATGGACGTTATTTAAAATATATTGTATTGCTTATAATTTTTGTTTTAACAATAATTTCAGGGAGAATGATTTTCAGGGATTGGGATCCATTCATAGCCTTTTTCCATTTTGGTTTTGGTGAAATAAAGTTAACTGCTTATGTTGTATTATTTGTAGTTATTATAGGTTCTCTTTTTATAATGAGATTCTGGTGTAGATATTTTTGTCCTCTCGGCGTTATAGTAGGTCTGATAGGTAAATTAAGTTTATATAAGATAGAATGTGAGAATGAAAAATGTATTGAATGTAGAAAGTGTGAAATGTTATGCCCTATGGATATAAAAATTGCTAAGATGGGAAGAATTACGACTGTTGAATGTAACAGTTGCCTGGATTGCCTTGAAGCACAGGATGCAAAATATGCCATTAGTTTAAGAAAACCAAAATTTGGTAAAAAGATGAAACCAGCATTTTATCCCTTTTTACTTATAATCATATTTTTTTATGATCATAAACCCTACTATC
>QNDJ01000404.1 GCA_003644825.1 Candidatus Zhuqueibacterota bacterium
TTATTCGATTTTTGAGCTGGTGTTGACCCTGATGGGTTTATTTTTCTCTGCAGACTCATATATAGATTTAATCACTTTTAATACAGAATAACCATCATTTGCGTTGGAAATAAAACCTTTTTTTTGTTTTATAGAATTTATGAAATATTCAATTTCATCTTCAAATCCCGGGTCGGTTGTTACTTCAGGGCTGAACCAGGCTGGAATATTTAACATTTTATTATTCTTATTAAATAATTTCAATGGGGGATAGTTATTATAATCTATCTTGATTGTTCCGCTATCCCCGAAAATCTCGATAATACAATCTTTACTTGCAGAACACCAGCTGACATCAATTATTCCGATAATATTATTCTTTATTTTAAGGATTGCGGATGCCGAATCCTCCACCTCAATAAGCTCATTTAGAGAAAAGGTATATGCTGAAACCTCTATAATTTCACCCAGAAAATATCTTATGAGGTCTACAGCATCAGTTCCCAGATCCATAAGGACGCCACCACCGGATTTTTCTTTTACATAGTACCAATCAGTAACTGGGTTCCAGTGTATATTCATACCTGAATGAGCAATTCTTATTCTTATCATATTGGGCACACCTAACAGGCCCTTTTCAATAGCCTTTTTTGCAATTTTGTTAATCTGATTGAACCTGTGTGTGAAGCCTATCATTAGTCTTCCTCTTGAACGGGCGTTAGCTTTAATGATTTTTTCAGCATCTTCTACCTTTGTTGCGATTGGTTTTTCAAGAAGTATATGCTTGTTTTTTTTCAATCCTTCAATAGTAATCTCAGAATGAAGGTAATTCGGTGTACAGATTGATACAACATTCAGTTCATTAAGTTTTATGAGTTCCTTCCAGTTTTCAAAACAATACTTGATGTTGAGTGATTTACAGAATTTTTCCAGTCGGTCTTCTCTGGTATCGCACACTGCAGTAATTTCAATATTTTCCATCTTCAGATAAGCAGGAAGATGAAACTTTTCAAAAACTGCACCACATCCTATAATTCCTAATTTCATTCTTCTCCTCAATATTTATTTAAAAATAATATAACTAATTTTAATTTCAATTTCAATAAATAAGGTTTTAACTCCAAATAACATATTTAAATTAAATTTATTGAAACTAAATTTCTGGTTTTTTAAATTATTTTATCATTTTATAAAATCCAAAAAGAGGTGTAAAAAATGGATTTAGGTTTAAAGAACAAAATCGGGATTGTTGCAGCGTCTGCCAGAGGCCTTGGAAAAGCTGTAGCTGAAGGATTAGCCAGGGAAGGTGTGCGTCTGACAATTTGTGACATTGATGAGTCAGAAATCATAAAAACAGGTAAAGAAATAGAAGAAAAAACAGGCTCTGAAATCCTAACAATAAAAACAGATGTAAGAAACAGAAATGAAATAAAAAATCTTGTTTTAAAAACTGTGGAAAAATTTGGCGGTATAGATATACTTGTTACAAATTCCGGTGGTCCTCCACCAACTAATTTTCTCGATACTCCAGATGAAGAGTGGCAAAAAGCTATAGAATTAAACCTTCTGAGTACAATATTTATGTGTAAAGAAGTTATTCCTTATATGATGAAAAAACGCTGGGGAAGAATTATTACAATGACATCTATTTCTGTAAAACAGCCTATAGACCGCCTTATACTTTCCAATACTGTAAGAACGGGTGTTCTTGGATTTACAAAAACTATAGCAACAGAACTTGCACCTTATAACATTCTCGTTAATACTGTATGTCCGGGTTATACATATACCAGGAGAATTGACCAGCTCGTTAAGGATAAGGCAAAGAAGTTCGGAAAAACAGAAAAAGAAATCCTGAAAAGTTACACCAGAGATATTCCTCTTGGCAGAATGGGCACTCCAGAAGAGTTCGCTAATGTTGTGGTATTTCTTGCATCAGAAAAAGCCAGTTATTTAACGGGAACTGCTATCCAGATCGACGGAGGATACATAAAAGGAATACTTTAGTACTTTTATTCAATGTAATTCACTGCATACTCTAAATATTAAACAGAATTAAATATATTTCCTGAAAATAAAAATATCTTGACATAGAGAATTTTTATCTATAATTTTGTTTCAAATTGAAAACACAATGCTGGATAAAATGAAACTTGCGATAGTATCTGACGAAATCTCAAAAGATTTTAAAACTGCAGTAGAATACGGTAAAAAATGGAAAATATATGATTTTGAAATAAGAGAATTGAATTCAGGGAGAATACCTTACATTGACATAGATGAATTAAGAGATGTAATAAATTTAAAGAAAGATAACAAAATAAATTTTACTGCTATTTCACCGGGGCTGTTTAAAGTTCCTCTTACGGAAAAAGAAACAATAGATTTCCAGAGAAAAAAGGCTATATTTGATACAATGAAAATAGCTGATAAGTTTAAGACTAATAAAATAATTATATTTGGTATTGAAAGATATGAAAATGAACCCGAGAAAAACTTACAGTATGTTCTTGACATTATGGGAGAGATGTCAATAATAGCTCAAAAATATGGGTTTCTAATATGCGTTGAGAATGAAGCCGGGCACTGGTTTGATTCTGGAGAGAATTCTGCAAAAATTCTAAAAGAGGTTGATTCAGAGTATCTGAAAGCAAACTGGGACCCTGGAAACGCCTTATTATCTGGTGAAACTCCCTTTCCGGAGGGATACAGATTTATAAAAAACTATATATCAAACCTTCATATAAAAGATTATAAAAAAAACGAAAAAGATGAATACGAAGCTGTTCCTGCGGGCGAAGGTGTAATTAACTGGGAAGGGCAACTTAAAAGTGTTGTAAAAGATTTGAACCTTGAAAATATTACTATTGAAACCCATTGCACTCCATTGATTGAAAAGTCAGAGAAAAGTATCAATAATATCAGAAA
>QNDJ01000405.1 GCA_003644825.1 Candidatus Zhuqueibacterota bacterium
CAGGCATACGCCGTTTTTCAATGGATATAGGCCTCAGTTTTATTTCAGGACTACTGATGTTACTGGAGTGATGAAGTTGAAGGAGGGTGTAGAGATGGTAATGCCTGGAGATGATGTTGAGTTAGAGGTTGAGTTGATAAGCCCTATTGCTATGGAAGAGGGATTAAGGTTTGCAGTAAGAGAAGGCGGTAAAACCGTAGGTGCAGGCGTAGTTACTAAAATTATAGAATAAATAAGGTTTGATGAGGATATTATAAGTGGCTGAAAAGAAAAGGGAAATTGTAATTTTAGAATGCACGAATTGTAAAAGTAGAAATTATACAACTACTAAAAATAAAAGAAAACATACGGGTAGAATTGAACAGAAAAAGTATTGCAGGGTCTGTAACAAACATACAAAACATAAAGAAACAAGATAGATTCAGGCCTGTAGCTCTAACGGATAGAGCACCGGACTCCAAATCCGGGGGATGTGGGTTCGAATCCCTCCAGGCCTGCTATTTTTAATATAAAGAGAAAGTAATGTTTAAGAAATTATTTAAATTTCTGGCAGATGTTAAGGTTGAAATGAATAAGGTAAGCTGGCCTACAAAAGAAGAATTATTAAATTCAACCTATGTAGTAATCATAGTTTCAGCTTTGCTGGCTGTATTTATTTTTGGAGTAGATTATATTTTATCAAGTGTTTTGAAATTATTTTTAAGATAAACGGGGGTGTTTTATTTGGAAAAAAAGTGGTATGCATTACATGTGTATTCAGGGCAGGAAAGTAAAATAAAAACATATCTTGAAAATGAAATTAAAAAGGAAGGACTTGAATCGAAGATTACAGATATACTTATTCCACATGAAGATGTTGTTGAAATGAAGAATGGAAAGAAAAAAACAAAGAAGAAGATGTTTTTTCCGGGTTATATGCTGATAGAGATGGTTCTTGATAATAAGACTCAGGATTTGGTTCAAAAGACACCGGGTGTTATAAACTTTGTTGGCAGTCATAATAAACCTCAAACACTTCATCCTTCGGAAATCGAAAGAATTAAGGGAAGGGTAAGAGAAAAGGAAAAAGATGATAGAACAAAAGTGCCTTTTAAAGTTGGTGATTCAATTAAGGTTATAGATGGACCATTTAATGATTTTACCGGTTATGTTGAAGAAGTAAATGAAGAGAAAAACAAAGTAAAGGTAATGGTCTCAATTTTTGGAAGACCAACCCCTGTAGAGCTTGATTTTTTACAGGTTCAATTGGAAAAGGAATGAATGGGGAACAAGAATGGCTAAAAAAGTTATTGGAACTATAAAGCTTCATATTCAGGCAGGAAATGCAAATCCTTCTCCGCCGGTTGGTCCGGCACTGGGACAGCACGGTGTAAATATTATGGAGTTCTGTAAAGCGTATAATGCAAAAACAAAAGATAAACAGGGTTATATTATACCTGTGGTTATAACCGTTTACTCGGATAGAAGCTTTACATTTGTAACTAAAACACCTCCGGCTTCTGAATTGTTAAAAAAGGCAGCAAAGGTCGAAAAAGGTTCAAGTGAGCCTAATAGAAATAAAATAGGCAAGGTTACAAAACAGCAAGTAAGGGAAATTGCAGAACTTAAAATGGAGGATTTAAATGCTGCCGATATTGATGGTGCTGTAAAAATAATAGAAGGAACTGCCCGAAGTATGGGAATTTTAATCGAAGGATAAATATGAAGAAAAGTAAAAGATATAAAGAGGTTCTTTCAAAAGTTGATAAGAAAAAAGATTATATCATAGAAGAAGGGATTGACCTTTTAAAAGAGGTGGCAACAGCAAAGTTTGATGAATCCTGTGAAATAACTATGAATCTTGGTGTAGACCCACGCAGGGCAGACCAGATGGTCAGGGGAACTGTAACATTGCCTTATGGAATAGGGAAAAAGGTAAAGGTTCTGGTTATAAATAAAGGAGATAAGGATAAAGAAGCAAAAGAAGCGGGTGCTGACTATGTGGATTATGAAGATGTAATCAAAAAAATTCAGGAAGGATGGTCTGATTTTGATGTTGTTATAGCTACTCCTGATGTTATGAGAGATGTAGGAAAATTAGGTAAAATTCTTGGACCAAAAGGTTTAATGCCAAACCCTAAAAGTGGAACAGTAACTTTTGATGTCGGAAAGGCTGTAAAAGAGGTTAAAGCTGGTAGAATTGAATTCAGAGTGGATAAATATGGTATTATTCATTCGATAGTTGGTAAAGTTTCCTTTGATAAAGAGAAATTAATTGAGAATATTTTAACATTTGTTGCAAGTGTTTTAAAGTTGAGGCCACCGGCAGCGAAAGGCCAGTATGTTAGAAAGATTACATTGTCGAGCAGTATGGGACCGGGGATTAAGCTCGATAGATTTGACCTTATCTCAAGAATTAAATAGTAAGGTATAAAATGGCACATCCAAAAAAAGTTGCAGTTGTTGAGGAACTGAATAAAAAACTCAGTGAAGCTAAAGGGATATATTTAACAGACTTTGTAGGCCTAGATGTAGAATTAATGAATCTCTTAAGGAAACAATTCAGAGCTCAATCTATTGAGTATAAAGTAGTAAAGAATACTTTACTAAAAAGGGCTTTAAAAGACCTTCCCTTCAGAGATGTTGAAAGATTTCTAAAGGGTCCAAATGCACTTGCAATAAGTTATGATGACCCGATAAAGCCGGCTAAAATATTGACCAATTTTAAGAAAAAGTATGAAAAACCAGAAATAAAGGCTTCTGTTATTGAGGGACATATATTTGATCTTGAAGAAACAAAAGCTATTGCTGAATTACCATCAAAGGAGGAACTAATAGCAAAATTAATTATGATATTACAATCACCTATTTACAGATTAGTTTTTACTTTGCAGGGTGTGTTACGAAATTTTCTTTATGTATTAAATG
>QNDJ01000406.1 GCA_003644825.1 Candidatus Zhuqueibacterota bacterium
ATTTCCGATTTTATCAAGTACATTCATACCTTTTATTACTTCACCAAAAGGGGTAAATTTGTTATTAAATTCGAAGGAATTCTTGAGTACTATAAAGAATTGAGAACCGTGAGAACTTAAAGATTGCCGCTTGCTTCTGACCATACCAACTACACCTCTTTTGAATGGCACATTATTCAATTCCAGTTTCTGGTTATATCCGGGAGTGCCATCTTCATCATTTCCTGCAAAAAAATCAATCGTTGTTATGGAACCAATATAAACAACTTTTCCAGGGATAATCTTATGAATAAATATACCATCAAAATATCCAGAATTGGCAAGTAGTTTAAAGTTAGCACAATGACCGGGTGCAAGAGAAGAATAAAATCTGAAAACAATTGAACCGAACTCTGTTTCTATAACAGCTACTTCACTGGTCGTAACAGGAACTAATTTTGCAAATGCAATCAACCTGTGTATATATCTTATATCTTTTACATTCAGGGTTCTGAACCTGAAATCGCCTTTATCAATTCTATTATTTATTTCATCAAGGGTCAAATTTGCTGCAACGGTAGAATCCAGTCCCAGTTTTGTTGAGAGGATTTCTTTCTGTAACTCTTGGAATTCATTTTCTGCTGCTCTATATGTAGGATGTTTTTCAGAACAATTCGAAATAAAAATTAAAAAAGAAAACAGAAAAAAATATTTCCATTTCATTTTTTTACAACCCTTGCCTTTATAATTCTAACATCTTTTAGAGGTCTGTCTCTTTTATCTCTTTTTACATTTACAATTCTATCAACAACGTCCATTCCTTTTATAACTTTTCCAAAAACTGTATACTTGCCGTTTAAATGAGGAGCAGTTGCTACACAGATGAAGAACTGGCTTCCTGCAGAATTTGGGTCAGCTCTTCTTGCCATAGATACTATTCCTCTTTCATGAGGGATACTGTTGAATTCAGCCTTCAATGTATATCCGGGTCCACCTGTTCCATCATTATAAGGGTCAGAATCTTTAGATAAAATATCACCACCCTGAATCATAAATCCCGGGATTACTCTGTGAAACGTTGTCCCATCATAGAAACCCGAGTTTGCAAGTTTTTTAAAATTCGCACAGTGATTCGGAGCATCCTTCTCATAAAATTTAAACTCTATAGTACCCATTGTTGTTTCCAGAACAGCTTTTTCATCTTTTTGAACAGGTTCAGCAGGAATATTTTTTAAATTATTTATTATTTATTGGATTTCCTGAGAAGTTAAAGGAGTAAAAGAATAAGCTTTTACTTGATTCTCCTGCTTTTTTTCTGAACCTGAACAAAAAAGAAAAAATGGAAGGATTGCTAAAAAAATATACTTTTTCATAATTTATACCTCTATTATTATCTTACAGGAATGTGTAAATAAATGCCCGGATTAAATGTTATTAACCCGGGCACCTTGCTAAATTGAATAGATTAATTATTTATTAATGATGTTATCCTTAATCCATTGAGTTCCAACAGATTTTGGTCTTGTAATAGCTGTTCCCATAGCTCTATTGATGATAAGCTGAGATAACATACCCATTGCCCTTGATACACTGAACAACACTGTGTAGTAATCGAACTCAGTTAATCCAAAGTGATATAACAGAGCGCCAGAACCAGCATCCACATTAGGATAAGGATTTTTAGCTTTTCCGTGTTCTTTGAGAACATCAGGAATAATTTGATACATCTTATCGACTATCTGGAAAACCGGGTCATCAGCACAAACTTTTTTACCGAAAGCATTAAAAGCGGCAAATCTCGGGTCTGTAACTCTGAGAACAGCATGTCCATAACCGGGAATGACTTTCCCACTATTCAGGGTATCCCAGGCAAATTGTTTAAGCTGTTCATCCGTTGGAACGCCACCGAATTTTTCTTTAATCGATAACACAAACTTAAGGCATTCCTGATTAGCAAGCCCATGAAGAGGACCGGCAAGTCCATTCCAGCCAGCAGTAACTGCATAGTATGGGTCGGATAGAGCAGAACCAACAGTATGACAGGTATTGGCACTTACATTTCCACCTTCGTGGTCACTATGTAAAACAAGATATAACCTTATAAGGTCTGCAAAATTACCT
The DNA here is from genome assembly GCA_003644825.1 of Candidatus Zhuqueibacterota bacterium. Lineage (GTDB taxonomy): Bacteria > SM23-31 > SM23-31 > B21-G16 > B21-G16 > B21-G16. The sequence goes on from QNDJ01000406.1 coordinate 2,101, forward strand.
GTTGGATCAGGGATTCCAAGCATCTGTGCATAATTTCCACCCCAGTCAAGGTTCGGGTCAGGGTCTATAAGGTCACCTTTCTTAAATCTTATTCTATAAACCCCTGCTGCAACACCGGTAAGCTTGGCAAGAAGTCTTATTGAGTCTTCAAGAGCTGGCTCCCAGTATTCTTCTTTTTTCATACCTTCATTATATCTTTTTCTGAAAATCGATTCTTTTTCCATTGAAAGAACACCAGTACTTAACATCGCCATAGGATGAGATTCTGGATCCATTGCCCGTAATACATTCCATACATATTCAGGAACCTTTGAATGTTCTGACAGTTGTTTTTGCAGGTCTTCAAGTCCTTCTTTATCCGGGAGTTCACCGGTAAGCAGTAAATAGAAAATTTCCTCAGGAAGACGGTCTGTTAGTTCACTTATTGGTATGCCTCTTATTATAAGCCCTTTGTTTGGTTCAACGAGAGATGTATCACATATCATTGCTTTTACACCCCTCATACCACCATAAGCTTGCTTTACAGTGACTTCGGAAATTACCTTATCTCCATGTTCTTTAATAATAGAGCGTATCTCTTCTCGTAAGTTAGGGATTTGTTCTGCTAGTTTGTCTTTTAACTTTGCCATATCTTCTCTCCTTATTTTTACATTAAGTTATTATTTACAATATATTAATAAAGTTTTGTAGTTAATTGATTTTAATATTGTGCCTTTTATTTAATTCTATTTGAGAATTAAATACCCAATATGTTAAAAATTTTCTGGTGAGGACTTTTATTTTCAGTTATCTAAAAACGTTGAGG
>QNDJ01000407.1 GCA_003644825.1 Candidatus Zhuqueibacterota bacterium
GATAATGGGTGAATAATTGTTGATTATATTTTTCAGATAAATTGATTCTTCTTCCGTTTTTAATATTTTTTTATAGATGGTATAACAGGTAATTTTTTTTAATAGAAGCAGAGAAAATATTACCATTTCAATCTGAAAGACCTTTTCAAGATTCAGTTTAACTTCCTCTTCAGATAAAATGATTGTTTTTCCTCTAAAGAATGCTAAAATTCCTTCATAATAATATATTTTTTTCAGATGTAAAAATCTTTCAAGTTCGGTGAAATCAAGAACCTCAACAGATTTTATTTTACAGTTTGCCTCAAGGCCAAGGGTTAATATTATACTTGATAGAAAAGATGATTTATCAAGCATATTGCGTGTTGTTTATCTTCCAGATTTTTTAGACCAGATGTTGTTCAGAAAGGTTAGACCCATTATTATTCATCGGTTGTTCTGAGTATTCCGATTTGAACAACACCTTAGTTTTTCAAGATATTTTTATTCTTTCAGGGTTTTGTAAATAATTTCTGATAGTCTGTAGAGATTAAAGGGTTTCTGTATAAAGCCAGTAGCTCCTTTTTCTAATAATTCTGTAGCTCTTCCGTTCTGACTGAATCCACTTATAATTAATACTTTTACGTCAGGGTTTATTTTTTTCAGATTTAGATATGTTTTTATGCCTGACATACCCGGCATAATCATATCAAGTAGGATTAAGTCTATGTTATTTCTATTTCTGGCGTATATATCAATAGCTTTTATTCCATCTGATGCAGTTATTACCTTATAACCAAGACTTTCTAACTGTTTTACTGCAACATTCCTTACATCTTCTTCATCATCTATAAGAAGAATGGTTCCAGAACCTCTGAATATTTTTTCGTTTTTCTCCTTCCTGACAGCAATTTTCGTGGAAGCGGGCAAGTAAATATTAAAGGTTGTTCCTTTCCCGGCTTCACTGTAAACATTGATATAACCATTATGATTTTTAATTATACCATATACAGTTGCGAGTCCTAACCCTGTTCCTTTTGCTAAACCCTTTGTTGTGAAAAAAGGTTCAAATATATGTTTTTTTACTTCTTCTGTCATACCGATTCCTGTATCTGAAACTGATATCTTAACGTAGTTACCGGTTTTAAATTCAGGATATTTATTTGAATATTCTTTATCTATATAAATATTCTCTGTTCTGAATGTAAGGGTACCACCCAGAGGCATAGCATCTTTTGCATTTATAATTAGATTTGTTAGAACCTGTTCCATTTGTGTTCTATCTGCTTCTATTGTTTTAACTTTTTGTTCAAATTCGTAATTTACATCTATGTTCTTTTCAAAAATTTTCTCTGACATACTGACTACATCTCTAATCACATCATTGATATTTATAGGTACAGGATTATATTTTCCACCTCTTGCAAAACCCAGAAGTTGCTTTGTAAGATTTGCAGCTCTTTCTGTTCCTCTTAGAATGACATCAACTGCCTTTCCTTCACTGGTGGTAGTATCTGGAAACTCCATCTTTAATAATTCTGCATAACCCATTACACTTGTTAGTATATTATTAAAATCATGGGCAATGCCACCAGCAAGTCTACCTATACTTTCCATTTTTTGTGCATAAAAAAGCTGTTCCTGAAGCTTTCTTTTTTCCTCTTCTGCTTTTATCCGTTCTGTTATGTCCCGTATAATACTGATCCAGGCTTTTTTGCCCTTGTACATAATTTCCTGGGTGTGAATTTCAACTGGGAATTTTTCTCCATACTTGGTAATATGGGTGTATCTATGAGGTAGAATGGTTTCCTGGTCATCGATATTCTTCTCAACGATTTTTAATTCCTCGGAAGGGTGAAGATTATGAGGAGCCATATTTAAAAATTCTTCGCGAGTATAACCATATCTCTTTATTGCAGATTTGTTGCAATCCAGAAATCTGTAAGTTTCCTGGTCAAAAATTAAGATTGGATCCGCAATATCTTCAAAAAGAGACCTGTATAGTTGTTCTGATGCTCTAAGTTCTTCCTCCGATTTTTTTCGCTCTGTGATGTCTCTAACAAAAGCAAAGTTGTATTCTTTATCATCTACTTTTAGATAATTAAACAGAACTTCAACTGGAAAAATTTTTCCATTTCTTGTTCTATGAAGTGATTCAACAGTGATTGTTCTATTTTTTTTAAGATTTTCCCATTTCTCTTTCCATTTTTCTTCAGTATAATTTAAGTCTATATCATAAATCTTCATAGACAAAAGCTCATCTCTTGAATAACCGAGAGAACGACAGGCTGTATTATTCACGTAAATTATATTTGCACTGGAATCTATCCAGAAAACAGAATCTTCAGAATGTTCAATAGAGAATTTCATTAATTGTAATTCTTTTTCTGATTTTTTTTGTTCTGTTATGTCTATAAAAGAAGCTTGAATAGCGGGTTTACCTTTATATATTATTTGTGAGGAAGATATTTTAGCCCATATCACTGAACCATCTTTTCGTATGGCACGAAACTCATAACGAGAGGGGACTTCTTCTCCTCTTAATCTTGCTTCATAACGTTGAAAAAACAAACCCCTATCATCAGGGTGTATTAATTTCATTAAATTTTCAGGTGAAAATGAAAGCAGTTCCTCAACAGTGTAACCAACCATATTTGCAAGAGTTGTGTTTGCATATACCAATCTAATAGGAACATCCCGGGCAACAGCAATCCCTTCAAGCATATACTCCACAAGGTTTCTGTATTTTTCTTCTGATTCTCTCAGAGACTCTTCAAGAAGTTTATGCTGGGTGATATTTCTTAAAATTGCAATACATCCGACAATATTGTTTCCTTCTTTTAAAGGAGATGCGTTAATTTCTGCGAAGATTTTTTCCCTGTTTTCGGGCGAATATTCTATTATGTGAGGTTGTATTTCTTTCC
>QNDJ01000408.1 GCA_003644825.1 Candidatus Zhuqueibacterota bacterium
ATAATAGGTGGGTTTTCAATATCCCAGGATGAAACCAATGCTCCTCTTTTAAAAAAAATTAAAATACCAGACCTTGAAGAAGTAGAAGGTGGAGCATTCAGCCTGGCAAGAAGCCCGGGCATCGGTATTTCTTTTGGTTATGAACCCCTTGAATACTTATCGGTTAATGTAGACTTTGATTATTTATACAAGCCTAAAACACCTGAAAGTCAGGAATTGAGGTCTCAATTATATAACTATCTCATTTTTGAATTCAGTTCTAAAGGCAGTATTAAAGGAACTTCACTATCACTTTTATATGATATTGCTTATCCATACAGGAAACTTCTCAAGTTAAATTTCTATATTGGTGCTGGTATTGGATTTTATTTTGGCGATTACACACTGAACAGTAAATTTAAATACCTGAAAAATATATCTCAATTCTCAGAATTCACACCCGTAATAGAAAAATTCTCATTTAAATTTAAACCAGCTCTGGGGTATTATTTCACCTATAAAGTGAAGAAAAACATCAGCAGAAGAACATTTATTTTTGCCCAGGGCAAAATCATAAGCCTTAATTTTAAAACTAAAAAAATCGTTGGCTCAATTAAAAAAGAAGCCGATACATCAATCCCGGAAAATATCGATGAAAAATATGAGCTTCTACCGGAGGACTTTGTAAATGGATTGAGCTATCTTAAACTCATTAAATCAAATTCCTTTTTTGTTAACTTTGGAGTGGGTATAAAGTTTTAATCAGTTTATATCTCAAGAATTTTTATACTTCCATTGGTGGTACGCAATTCTATATATGCACCGCCACCATTAATCCTTCCCTGAAGCTTTCTTCTATTCCATCTTCCTCTTATACGAACAGGAAAATCTGTATAGATACTTCCATTTGTTGTTCTTGCATATAAATCTGCCTTCAGGTCTCCAGGAAAATACACTTTTATTCCACCATTTGTGGTAGAAAATTCCATATCCTCATTTTCCTGAACTTCAATCAATTCAGCTTCAATTGAACCATTAGTAGTATGAGCTTTAACGCTTCCTCTTACTCTTTTAAGGTTTATCTTTCCATTTGTGGAGCGGGCTTCAATTTTTCCTTCTACTCTGCTTATATATATTGAACCATTGGTTGTTTCTATGCTAAGGTCAGCATTCTCAGGGATTCTAATTACATAATTAATAATAACAGAAGGCTTTCTAAAAAAATCGAAAATACTATGTCGCCTGAATCTTTTCGGATAATAACTCCTGATTTCCAGCCCATATCTACTTTTTTCTACCAATATTTCCACAAGTTCCAGAAAATCTTCTGCCTCCCGTCTGCTTTTAGCTTTTACCCTAATTTCTGCTTCCACAAGAGCTTCATTCTTATTCCAGGTATCAATATCAATTGAACCATTTGTATTTTCAAGTATTAATTCGGAACCTGACTTAAATCTATAAGTTTTTCTGAATCTTTTTCTTGCTGTACCCGCTTCCGAAATTTCAAAACCAAAAACTATAAATAATACAAAAAATGTTAAATATCTGATAAATACTTTCATATTAATACCCTATTTTTATCTGAATACAACCCTTGAAAAATCTCTCCAATCTATATATTCACCTTCTTTACTGTCAGGTTTTTCAAAAACAATAATTCCCTTATTTTCATTATTGACATCATTTGAGCCTCTCAATTCAAGCTCAATACCATTTTTCAATACCACAATACAGGCTCTTCTTGAGCGACGACGAATCTCTTTAATTTTCCCAAACTCAATTTCCATTATATATCTATCATATTCTCCATTTAAAATATCACAGGAATACGATTCATCATCATCCCATCTTATGTATCCTTCAATAGAATCTCCATCAATTGTAAACACCGTTCCATAAAGAGGATAACCTTTTTCAAAATCTGAGTATCTTTTCACCTTGATAGAATCTTCAAAAGTAACCCTGTAAAATTCTCTCCATCTCAATTTTACATTACCATAATCCGGGTCTTTTATCAGAATACCTCTATTATCACTATTTACATCATTACTACCGGTCAGATAAATTTTCCTTCCACTTTTCAATGTTACTCTGACTTCATTTCTGGAGATTTTCTCAATTTCGGAGATTTTTTCGAACCTTATTTTTCTTTTGAATCCATCATCATCCTCTCCATCAAGAATATCATCAGAAAGGGATTCATCATTGTCCCACATAATATAACCTCTAAACTTATCTCCCTCTTCGGTTTCCACTGTTCCATATAAAGGGTGATTTCTTTCTGGATTTAACTTTGAATAGGATTCTGGCTCATCCATAAACTCAACCTTTTCTATTCTTCTCCATTTAACGACAACATCTCCAAAGTCAATATCATTTACCGTAACATCCTCATCCTCTGCATCACCGCCTTTTACTTCGATTTCTCTTCCATCTTTTAATTTTACAAGTGCTAAATCTTTGTATTTTCTCTTAATCCACATTATTCTTCCAAACTTAAAAGAGGTTTGAACAGTAACATACCCTCCCCTTCTTATTCTCCATTTTCTTTCAGGATAATTGTCTTTATAATACTTATATCTCGAATAGAACTCTGTTTCACCATCAAACATATCATCCCAGATAGTCTCATGGTCACCCCATTTTATCCTTCCCTCAAAGACTTCCCCATTCCTCACATATACCCTGCCATAAATTCTTCCCTGCTGAATGCTATATGAAAACTCTGTCCCTATAAAAAGTACAGTTAAAACAACAAAAGCAAATAATAAAACCTTTTTCATCATTCTATACACCCCCCATCTTCTTTAATTTTGATTGAATCCCCTTCTTTATTTTTGTATATTTGAAAAATGAAAACTTACTCAAAAAATCTGCTAAGAATAATTCTTTTAATTTTACTCTTCCTTATTATCTATAAC
>QNDJ01000409.1 GCA_003644825.1 Candidatus Zhuqueibacterota bacterium
CATATTCAGTATGCTTGATATAATGGTCAATACTTCAGCTATTGGTTCATTTCCTACATCAATCTTGGAAGCAATGATTTTTAAAGTACCGATAATAACTCTCTATAATCCTGGAATAATGAATATAATGAGAGATGAATATAATTGTTTAATTTTGAAGGATAATGATGCCAGCAGTATAGGAGACGCAGTAATCAGATTATTAAAAGATGTAGAATTATCAAATAAATTGACTGTTAATGCTTTAAATACTTTCGAAGAAAAATGTAGTTTTGAAAAAACATTTGATGAAATATCAGCAATAAGTAATTTATAAAACAAGGGATTGAATTTTTATGATACCTTTATTTAAACCCAGTATTGGAGAAGAAGAAATTAATGCTTTGATGGAAACTTTTAAAACAAGCTGGATTGGAGCTGGTCCTAAAACGGTTAAATTTGAAGAGGAATTTGCAAAATATCTTGATGTTAAATATGCTATTGGGGTGAACTCCTGCACAGCTGCCCTGGACCTGGCTTTAAAAACGCTGGATATCGATGGTGGAGAAGTGATAGCACCAACTTTGACGTTTGTTTCTACCTTCCATGCTGTTATGTATAATAATGCAAAACCGGTTTTTGCCGATATAAATAGGGGAACATTAACAATAGATGTAAAAGACATTGAAAAGAAAATCAGTAAAAAAACAAAAGCTGTTATTCTGGTTCATATGGGTGGTCAACCCTGTGATATGGATTCAATATTGAAGATAGCTAAAAGTTATAACCTATATGTTGTTGAAGATGTTGCGCATGCACTGGGTGGTGAATATAAAAACAAAAAGATGGGTACATTTGGAGAGTTTGGATGTTTCAGCTTTGAAGCAAAAAAAAATATGACAACCGGTGATGGGGGAATGATTGTAACAAATAATTCAGATAAGGTGGATAGATTGAAAAGATTAAGATGGCTTGGTATTGATAAAGATACCTGGAAAAGATATGGTAAAAAAACTAAAAGGCACTGGTATTACGAAGTGCCTGAACTCGGTTACAAATGTCATATGAATGATATTCAGGCTGCAATTGGTCTGGTTCAATTGAAAAAACTGGATGAATTTAACAGAAAAAAAAGGGATATTATTAAAGTTTATATGAATGAATTGAAAAATATACCCTGGATTGAGTTACCTGAGGATGTTGACCTTGAAAAGGGGTGTTACTGGGTTTTCATAATAAAGGTTGAAAACAGAGATGATTTTGTTTCTTATATGCTTGATAATGAGATTACTACAGGGGTTCATTATATGCCAGTTCATTTGCATCCCTATTATCGCAGGTTTAAAGCTTATTGCCCGGTTGCTGAGGAAGTATGGAGAAAAATAGTATCGCTTCCTTTGTTTCCTGATATGACTGAAATTCAGCTCGAAAAGGTTGTTAATACAATAAAAAAGTTCAAAAATTAAGGAAAAGTTTATGAAAACAATAAAAGGTTTTGAAGGTATTATAAGCCTTGGTAAAAAGGTTGTGGTTGTAATGCCTGCTTATAATGCTGCAAAAACAATAAAGAGAACTTTTGATGAAATCCCTCATGATATTGTTGATGAAGTAATTATTGTGGATGATGGTAGCCAGGATAATACTGTTGAAATTGCAAATGATATTAAAAAAATGAAAAGAGAGAAATATGTTAAGGTTATTGTTCATGAAAGAAATATTGGATATGGTGGAAATCAAAAAACATGTTACACTCAGGCGTTAGAAGATGGTGCAGATATTGTTGTTATGCTTCATGCAGATTATCAATACGACCCAGCAAAGATCAGAGATATGATTAAAGTAATTAAGGATGAAAAAGCAGATGCAGTTCTGGGCTCAAGGATACTGGGAAAGAAGGCAAGAGAGGGTGGAATGCCCCTGTATAAATATATTGGTAATCATTTTTTGAATTTTATTGAGAATCTTGTATACAGAAAAAAACTAACTGATTATGCTACTGGTTATAAGGCTTATACAAGAGAGGTGCTTGAGACCATTCCATTTATCTTTAACAGGAATGACTTTCTTTTCGATGAAGAGGTAAATGCGCAGATTATTTATTTTGGATTTAAACTGGTGGATGTACCGATTCCCACAAAATATTTTGAAGAAGCGTCTACAGTAAATTTTTTTAGAAGTGTTCACTATGGTTTGGGAACTCTTGTAGTTCTTTTAAAATATATTTTGAGAAAACTGGATGTTGTAAAATTTAAGATTTTTGAAAAAAGCATAATTTGTAATAAGACTCATTGGCTTTAATATTAAACTTTATTTTCTATATTAAGTATGAATGAAAATAGATGTATATTTTGTAATGTAGAAAAATTTGAATTATATTTCAATGATAATAAAAGGAAAAATATTAATTTACTAAAATGCAATAATTGTGGATTAATATTTTATAAAAATGATAAAAAAGGGGAGGAACTTTACTCTTATTAACAGGACAATTTTTATAATAAAGAAGGAATTCATCAGAAACTGTAACTTATTAGAAATGGCAAAAAGTCCAACTCCATCGTAAACATTTAACAAAGGTAATGTTCTTGATATTGGTTGTGGAAGAGGAATTTTACTATATTTACTTAAAAGCAAGGGATGGAATGTCAAGGGAACATAGGTTTCATTAAATGCAGCAAATTATGCAAGAAACGTGCTTGGTATTGATGTTTTTGTAGGTGATTTAATTGATACGAAGTATCAATCTTATTATTTTGACCTGGTTATGATGTGGCACGTATTGGAACATATTGAAAATCCCGTATTGTATTTAAAAGAAATTTCAAGAATATTGAAAGAAAATGGAAAACTAATTATTGAGGTTCCTAATCTTGATAGTTTGAATTTTAGAATATTTAAAGAAAAATGG
>QNDJ01000410.1 GCA_003644825.1 Candidatus Zhuqueibacterota bacterium
CTACTGAGGATGGTGTTTCTCTTGTGAAAAAATTTCTTTCCACTGAAGTGGGGCTTGATACCACTGCTTTCAACTATGCTGATGGTTCGGGAGTATCCAGCTATAATCTTGTTTCAGTTTCCATTGAAATTGACCTTTTGAAATATATATATGAACATAAAAATCTTTACAATCTTTTTTTAGAATGTCTACCTGCAGGCGGAATTGACCTCAGAGAAGATAGTTTTTCTGAATCTGCAAAAGGAAAAGTCTTTGCAAAACCCGGCAGTATTACAGGTGTTAGCTCACTTGCTGGATATGTAAAAAGCAGGGATAATGAAGTTTATGCTTTTTCGATAATAATGAGTGGTTTCGTGAAAAGCTCTCTTATTTATCAGAATATTCAGAATAAAATTGTTGAACTGATTGTGAATTTTTCCCGAAATAAATTGACTGGATAAATGCAAGCATAAAAACAATTTAAACATCTAATTCGAGGTAAAATATGGCAAGATTGCATGAATATCAGGGTAAAGAATTACTTAAGGAATTTAATATACCTGTTCCTTATGGGAAATTGTGTTCTACACCTGAAGAAGTAAAGAGCGCTGTAAAAGAAATTGGAAAACCTGTTGTTTTAAAAGCACAGGTATGGACTACTGGAAGAGCAGGAATCGGTGGGATTAAATTTGCAAATTCACCAGAAGAAGGAGAAAAACTCAGCAAAGGAATATTTGGATTGAATGTTAAGAATTTCAGTGTTGAAAAAATTCTCGTGGAAGAAAAGTTACAGATTAATCAGGAATTTTATACTGGAATAATTATTGATGATAATCTTAAAGCTCCTGTGATGATTTTTAGTTCAAAAGGTGGAACTGGTATAGAGGAAATTGCAAGAAAGTATCCGGACAAAGTCGTTAAAAAATCCATTGACATTGTAGAAGGTTTAAAGGACTACGAGGCAAGAAATATAATCAGGAAAACAGGAATATCAGGTTCGTTGCAGATGAAAATCTCCGGTATTCTTGTAAAACTTTTTCAGGTTGCAAAAAAGTATGAAGCACGAGCTGCTGAAATTAATCCTCTTATAGTAGATGATAACGGTAAAATATTTGCAGCTGATTGCAGAATAACAGTTGATGATTATGCGGTTTTCAGGCATAAGGAATTGGGTATAGAAATCGCAAGAGAATTTGATAGACCACCAGGTGAACTGGATAAAATTGCTTACAGGGTTGAGGAAAAAGACTATAGAGGGACGTTTTATTTTATTCAACTTAATAGTGGGTTTAAAAAGGGTGAAGGTTTTATTGGGTTTCATGGGGCTGGTGGAGGTGGCTCGATGATGTCGATGGATGCAATTACTCGAAAAGGATATAAACTTGCAAACTTCGCAGATACAAGCGGTAATCCACCGGCATCAAAAGTTTATAAAGCAGCAAAAATAATCCTTTCCCAGAAAGGAATCGATGGATATTTTGGTTCTGGTTCTGGTGTTGCGAGTCAGGAACAGTTCCATTCTGCGAGGGGACTGGTAAAAGCATTCAGAGAAGAAAATATATCTATACCAGTTGTTATAAGGTTAGGTGGTAATCAGGAGGACAAAGCTGTTGAAATTCTCGAAAACTACACGAAAGATCTTCCTGCACCTGTAGAAGGTTATAAGAAAGACGATTCTGCTGATTTTTGTGCCGAGAGACTCGATAAACTTATCAAGGAAACAGAAATTAAGAAAACTGAGAAAATCGAAAGAGCTCCCGCAAGAGAACCCTATACATTTGAAACAATGACCGGTTATGTTGAATTTGACCATTATTTATGCAAAGATTGTGATAGTAAAATATGCATTAAGGAATGTATTCCACAGATTCTTAAGCTGGAAAATGGTGTTCCAGTTTTAGCAATAACTAGAGAAGAAGCAAAAAAGGGCAGGTGTATAGAGTGCCTTGCCTGTGAAATTGAATGTGAGTTTCATGGTAATAAAGGTGGTTACACGGTTTTCCCGATAGAGGGTCTGGATGAATATAGAGCCGGTAACCGGTGAATTTTATTTTAGAAAGATAAAAAGGAGTAAAAAATATGTCAATACTGATTGATGAGAAAAAAAGAGTTATTGTTCAGGGAATTACCGGTAGAGAGGGAATGGTAAGAACAAAATTAATGATGGATTATGGGACGAAAGTTGTTGCTGGATGCACCCCGGGTAAGGGTAATCGGGAGGTTTATGGTGTCCCGGTTTTTGATACTGTGGAAGAAGCTCAAGAAAAAATAGGAAATATTGAAGTAAGTGTTATTTTTGTTCCGGCACCTTTTGTAAAGAACGCCGCTCTTGAGGCCGTAGATGCAGGAATTAAACTGGTAGTAATTATTCCGGATAGAGTTCCGATTTATGATGTTCTTGAGATTTCTCGAGCATGTAAAAAGAATAATGCCCGGTTTGTGGGCCCTAATACTCTGGGGTTGTTAAGTGTTGGTAAAGCAGTGCTTGGAATGGTAGGTGGAAGAGCAGCTTCTGCAAAGGACTGGTTTAAAAGAGGAAATGTTGGTGTAACATCGAGGAGTGGCGGTATGACATCTTCAACGGCTTATTATCTCAGCAGGGCAGGTATTGGGGTGTCTACTTTGATTCATGTAGGAGGAGATGCGGTTGTAGGTTTACCACATCCTGAAGTTATAAAACTGTTTCAGGAGGATAAAGAGACTGAAGCTGTGGTGATGTTCGGTGAGATAGGAACATCTCAGGAAGAACAGGTGGCAGACCTCATTGAAAGAGGTGAGTTTACAAAACCTCTGATTGCATATATTGGAGGAAAATCAGCAAAATCTGGAACAAGATTTTCTCATGCTGGTGCTATCATTGAAGGAGGAAGAGGAACTTATGAAGGAAAAGTAAAAAGACTCAGAGAAG
>QNDJ01000411.1 GCA_003644825.1 Candidatus Zhuqueibacterota bacterium
GGATATTCCCGGTTATGATAGATGGTCTGTTCAGCTATTATCATTTCTCTGTCACAGGCGGGTTTTTCCCCGGTATTCAGGTTTCTTGCAAATTTGGGAAAAGCACTGCTTGAAATTTCGACTCTTATTCTGTGTCCCTTTTTAAACACAAGGCTTGTTGCCCAGAGGTCAATGGTAAATTCATAGATTTTTCCTGGAATCAGTAATGAAGGTCTTCTGAAAGAATTTCTGAACCTTGCTCTTACCATACCATCATTTACCCTCATTGCATATCCATTTGGAAAAACATCAACGAGCCTGGCAAAAAAATCAGTATCTTTTGCACTGGAGGAAGCATATAGTTTAACAGTTATTGGACCGGTAATTTCCAGGTCTTTTTTAAGAATATCGCTTGTATAACAAAGAACATCGTCTCTTTTTTCTATTGGGCGCTGGTCTTCATTTGTACCCAGTTGAAAAACAGCCGGATTGTAAATAAATGGAACAGGAAATGCAGGGTCATAGGTATATCTATCAGGTGGTTCATCTATCGGTGGTACTGTACTCAATTTACCATCTCCATAAAGAGAATTTGCTTTACCTTTAGAGTGAAAATAGTATTTTGTATAGACCGTTCTTTTCAGGGGCCATTCTTTCTCGTTTCTCCATACATTATCACCCATAACAAAGATTTTTACAGGTGCTTCGTCAAGGATTCCAGTATTTTTCCCTTTTAACCAGTAATCAAACCATTTAAGATAGAGCTGATTCATATCAATTAATGCGTCAGGACCATAATCGAAATCCCCGAGTTTCCTTGACCTGTTGAAAGCATGAGGCCAAGGTCCAATGATCATTTTCTGGTGTTTTTCTTTTCCTGTTGATTTTGCGTGGTTAAACATCGCAGTAAAGTTCATTATTGTACCTATCAGGTCATCGTCATACCAGCCTGAAATGTGAATAGCAGGGATATCTATTTTCCACAACTTTTTTTGATAACTCTGTTTATCCCAGTAATCATCCCAGAAGTAATGAATATTCCAATCTTTCCAAAAAGTGGAGTTTCTTCCTGCCATCTGATCCAGCTCAATAACCGGGAGGTGCGTGTAGATATTCATCCAGTTAATTAAGGAAAGATCCTGCATAGACCTTCCATCAATTAAAACTACCCACTCAAGTGCAGGAAGAAGTAATACTCCATTCTGAACAGGAAAGTTAAGAAAAGGGTCTGGTGGTGTAACCTGAGGTATCATAGCAGTATAATACTTACTTTTCATAGTAGCAGCGTAAACCTGTGTCCAGCCAAGGTAAGAACCACCCAGAGAACCGACTTTTCCATTTGACCATTCCTGTCTGCCAATCCATTCATAGGTATCGTAACCATCTTTTGCCTCATTAACCAGGGGGTAAAATATACCATCGGAATCTCCCCTTCCTCTTACATCCTGTGTTATGTAAACATAGCCTCTTCTGGCAAAATAAGGGCCAAGTTCTCTGTCCCGTGAATTATTGTTATTATAGGGAGTTCTGATAAGTATTGCAGGAAATTTACCCTTTGCATCAGGCATATACATATCAGCAGAAAGCTCAGTTCCATCACTCATAGGTATTCTGACATTAAATCTGAACTTAACTTCATATTCTGGTTGTGAGAGCCTGACCTGAGAATAAACTGCAGATAAAAAATGAAGTATAAGAAAATAAGATAATAAAATAAGGTACTTAGAGATGTTTCTCATTTTAACTCCAGTTTTGAATAAGATGGTTGTATTTTGAATATCTGTTTTATTGTAAATTTCAGTAATTATTTATCATATTTAAAAAGTTAATTTTGAATTTAAAAAATCTTTTATTAAATGCAATATAAAAATATATTCTGTAAGTTTAAGACAATTTCAATATATTCTGTTGAAATTTATATTAAGTATTGATTCGTGCATATAACTGGAATAGATGTTATTCAAGTTATGTTTAAATACATTTATACCTATGAGATATATACCGAGCAATAGGTTTATATGGTTTTCATTGATTTATCGTGGGCGTGGTATTCTCTTTATATTGAAGATATATTTTAATTCCTGATATCAGGAATTTGTAATTACATATATTTTCAATAGTAAAAAAGCTTCATCAGGAGCGGTATGTAACATGTCAGGCAGGGATGCCTGACCTACGAATTTTACTATGTTACATCTGTAGAATGGGCATCCTTGCCCGTTCTATTTATATTATAATTTTTCATTTTAAAAGATTGCTTCGACCCGTATGGGACAATCAATGACAGGTATAGTTTTAATTGATAGCTCCGATAGGAGCAATATGTTTGTAGAGTAAGATATAAAAAAGATATAGAGCTCCGATAGGAGCAATATGTAACGATAAAAGTTCTGGAAAGTTTTCAAGTTATGTAAATGTTATCTAATTCTTTTTTCTGCACCAGAATTGAATTCTGGTGCTGGAATAATCTGATGGTAAGTCATTAAAATGACTGTTTTTTTAAGGATTATAACTTTATTGTTAAAATTAAATAATAGTCTCTTCAGAGACTTCCAGAGTATATTTACCACTACCAGAATTCGATTATGGTAGTGGCACTCTGGTGGTATATAGACAACGAATTACACATATTAAACGAATTTTAGTTAAAAAACCTTACATAATTTTTAACTATGTTTTTATTGTTATAATAATAAAATCTCAAGCTGGAAGCTTGAGATACAATGACCCATAATTAAATTTTTGTTATCTTATATTCTCACTACAAACATTAACCCCCTTCATGGTTTTTAAAAAAACAACAAATTACGTGGATTACTCTATTTGTATATGATAATAGTTTTATATTAAAATTTATTTGTTAAACATTCTAAAGTATTAAAACA
>QNDJ01000412.1 GCA_003644825.1 Candidatus Zhuqueibacterota bacterium
GAATATAACTGGTATGATTATTGTAAACAATATTCTAAAAACTAAACTACATAGTGGAGAATTATATATGAATTCCTATCGGGAACTTAAGGATTTCGGACAATTTTTAACCTGGTCTTCTCTGACATTCATTATGCTGTACTTTATAGTTCAAATAGTTCACTATCTTTTTTAAAAGATACATTAAAACATAGCTATCTTCTTACAGTCAGAGTTGACCAAAAGTGTTCAATATTTAACAAAATTAATCATATTAACCAGCACTGATTTTTTTTGTCTTTTTTCTTCTTTTCGGGGATAACAAAAGTGAAATGAAAAATATTATTGTAATTACAACAACAATGGTAGCACCCGATGCAGTATTCAGCCAGTATGAAAGAAATAGACCAGCTATAGTTCCTGATACTCCGAATAAAATCGAAAAAAACATCATCCTTTTAAATTCTTCTGTTAGCTGGTATGCAGTAGCAGCAGGGGTAATTAAAAGAGCAGAAACAAGGATGATTCCAACCACCTTTATTGATAATACCACTGTTAATGCAATGAGACTTATCAAAAGGAAATATATTTTTGTTGTTGGAATACCCGTAACTTCCGCCATTTCCCTGTCAAAAGTTATAAACATTAACTCCTTAAACAGAACAACATCAAAGGTTAATATAATAAAACCAAGGGAAATGGTAATAATTAAATCCTCTTCTGTTACGGCAAGAATGCTACCAAAAAGATATCCGAACAGGTCTACATTGTAACCTTTCATCAATCCTATAAAAAGTATGCCCAGTGCCATAGTAGACGCAAAAAAGATACCTACTGCAGTATCCTCTTTAATTCTATTTTTATGGGATAGAAAACCAATACCCCATCCCGTAAAAAGACAGAATACAATAGCAGTAAACAAAGGATTAATCCCGAGAAGAAAACCAAGGGCAACACCACCGAATGAAGCATGAGCAATACCTGCCCCTATAAAAGAAATCCCTTTTAACACAATGTAAACACCGATGACTGAACATACTATTCCTATTATTATTCCACTGATAAGAGCTCTCTGCATAAAACTGTAGTGAAGTATATCAAACATCAGTGTTCCTTAACGGCTATATGAGGTATATTATGATGAAGAAGTAATATTGCTTCACAGCCATACATTTCCTCAAGTTTAGGCTCTTTCAGAACCTCTTCTGGTCTGCCGTGAGCAACAAGTTTTTTATTAAGGCAGGCAATTCTATCAACATAAGCTGCAACAACTCCTATATCGTGAGATACAATAACGATAGTCATACCATCTTTTCTTAAATCCTGCAATAGTTCATAAAAACTCTCTGTCGTTGCAGTATCCACGCCAGTTGTAGGTTCATCAAGGATAAGAATTTCAGGTTCATTTGAAAGAGCCCTGGCAAGAAACACCCTCTGCCTCTGTCCCCCTGAAAGTTTAGAAAGAGAACGACTGTAAAGGTCTGCTATACCCACTTTTTCCATTGCTTTTAAAGCTAACTCTTTATCTATTTTCCCCGGTGGTTTAAAAAGACCAATTTGAGCATATCTACCCATTAAAACAACTTCCATTACATTGACAGGGAAGTTTATATCTACAGACATAATCTGGGGAACATAGCCAATCTTTTTTCTCTCTTTACCAAGTTTCCAGGGATTTTTTCCAAATACTTTTATTGTTCCTTTAGTGGGTTTGATTAAACCGATAATTAATTTTAAAAGAGTGGTTTTACCCGCTCCATTAGGACCGATGATTGAATGAAATTCACCTTCAGATATTTCAAGATTTACATTCTCTAATGCCAGTAAATCCTGATAATAAACATAAACACCCTTAAGTTCAATTATTTTATTTTTCATATTTTAAAAACCTCTCCAGCTGAGAAAAATTATATCTCATTAATTTAATGTAAGAATAATCCTGGTCTTTTCCAAGAGGATCAAGGTATGCAACTTTTATTCCGCATTCACTGCTTATTACTTCAGCTATTTTTGTTGGAAACTGTGGCTCTGCAAAAATAGCTTTTATATTATACTTTCTTACCAGTTCAATGATGGATACAAGCCGGGCTGGTGTAGGTTCTTTTCCAGGAAACTCCTCCAGAACTGCTACTTTCTTCAGGCCATATCGTCTGATAAAATAATCATATCCCGAGTGAAAAGTAATTATATTTCTACTTGTAAAATGTTTTAATCTGGCTCTGAATTCCTCATCAAGAGACCTTAACTCTTTAACAAAATTATCTTTATTGGTAACAAAATAGTCCCTGTATTCAGGTTTAATTTTAACCAGAGCAGTGCAAATCATTTCAACCTGATGAATCGCATTGATGGGGTCAAGCCAGACATGAGGATTACCACCAGTATGTTCGTGTTTTTCCGCTGAGTTTTCCTTGCCGGGATGTAATTCATTTATAATATCTAAACCTTCTGCAGTATAAATAACCATTAAATCGGGGTTTTTTACACTTTTAATTACTTTATCATCCCAGTATTCCAGCCCTATACCATTCAGGACAAGCAGTTTTGCTTTACTTAATCTCTTCAACTGGGCTGGAGTCGGTTCATAAGTATGAGGGCTAGAACCAGGTGGAACAAGAACTTCAACATCAACATATTTTCCTCCCACCTGCCTTGTAAAATCTTTCAGAGGTAGAATACTTGCTACTACAGAAATTTTTTCAGCTTTCTCTTTCCTGTTTGAACACTCATAACCAATTACTATGTAAAAAATAACAAAAATAAAAATTATAATCTTTTTAATCATTTAAAATTACTCCATCTAATTCAGTATTTCAATCTAAAAAAAATGCTTTAAATTTACAATACAATTTTTTTATAATTTGGACGATACTGCTCTTATCC
>QNDJ01000413.1 GCA_003644825.1 Candidatus Zhuqueibacterota bacterium
TATAAAAATAGAAAAAATTTAACTGAAAAGGAGGTTATTGTGTTAGAATTAAAGCCAGGAAATATTCGAAATGTTGCATTGATATCTCACTTTGATGCTGGAAAAACTATGCTTGCTGAAGGACTATTATATTCTGCTAAAGAAACAAAAAGGTTTGGAAAAGTCGATGATGGAACTTCCATCTCCGATTATAATCAGGATGAAATTGAAAGAAAAACATCCATCAGTACTACTCTTCTTCATTGTAACTGGCATAATCATAAGATCAACATCCTTGATACACCGGGTTTTCTTGATTTCAACAGTGAGGTAATTTGTTCTCTGAGAGCTGTGGAATCCGTTATCCTGGTTATACACAGTATTTCAGGTATAGAGGTAGGAACAGAATTAGTATGGAATTACGCAAAAAAAAATAACCTGCCAGCCTTAATTGTTATAAATCAATTAGATAAAGAACATTCGGATTTTAATAATGCCATTAAAAAAGCAAAAGACAGGCTCGATAAAAAAATAATTGAATTCGAAATACCCGTAAATGAGGGTCTTCAATTCGACAGTGTCATCGATTTATTGTCAATGAAATTAGTGAAATATAAGAAGGATAATTCAGGTGAATTTACCACCTCGGATATACCTGAAAATTTAAAAGAAAAGGCTGAAGAACTGAGGCTAAAACTGGTTGAAGCAGCTGCAGAGGTCGACGATGAACTCCTTGAAACTTACTTTGACAAAGGTGAACTTTCAAAAGAAGAAATTTTAAAAGGAATAAAAAAGGGAATTCTATCAAGAAATATTTTCCCTGCTTTCTGCACTTCAGCAATAAATAATATGGGACCAAGAAGATTACTGGACATAATCGTTAATTTTTTACCTTCTCCGTCAGATTTCGTTGAAGTAAAAGGTTTAAATCCTGAAACGGGGATAGAAGAAAAAAGAAAAATATCTCCTGATGAACCTTCTTCTGCTCTCGTTTTCAAAACTATTTCGGAGCAACATATTGGTGAACTTTTATTTTTTAAAACCTTCTCAGGTTCGATAAAAACTGGTATGGATGCTTATAATTCTACAAAAAAAATTACCGAAAGAATAGGTCAAATTTATTCGATGAACGGAAAAGATAGAAAGGAAATTGGATATATTGGAGCAGGTGATATTGGAGCAGTTGTGAAATTGAAAGATACCCATACTGGTGATACTCTTTGCGACAAAAAAGCACCCATTGTTTTCGAAAGTATAGATTTTCCAAAGCCAGTTATAAGAATTGCGATTGAACCAAAAACAAAGGGAGATGAAGAAAAAATTTCAAACGGGCTCTCAATGTTACATAAAGAAGACCCATCGTTTATAGTAAGTTTTGACCCGGAACTTAAACAAACAATCATCGCAGGTCAGGGCGAATCCCATCTTGATATAATAGTAAAAAGATTAAAACAAAAATTCGGTGTTGATGTCAATTTTGCTGAACCTAAAATACCATATAGAGAAACAATAAAATCTGTAAGTGAAGTTCAGGGAAAATATAAAAAACAAACGGGTGGAAGAGGACAATATGGTGATGTATGGATAAAAATCGAACCAAAAGGAAGAGGAGAAGGTTTCGAGTTTGTAGATGCAATTGTTGGTGGAGTAATACCCAACAAGTATATCCCGGCTGTTGAGAAAGGTTTGAAAGAGGCAATGGCAGAAGGAGTCATCGCAAATTACCCGGTGGTTGATGTAAAAGTAACTCTATACGATGGTTCTTACCACTCTGTTGATTCATCCGAAATGGCATTTAAAATTGCTGCTTCTATGGCTTTCAAAAAAGGATTTAAACAGGCAAATCCTGTCCTTCTTGAACCAATTTATGATGTGGAAGTGATTGTTCCTGAAGAGTATATGGGAGATGTTATGGGTGATATTTCAAGCAGAAGGGGTAAAATCCTTGGTATGGAATCTGAAGAACCATTCCAGATAATAAAGGCAAAAGTCCCCCTTGCCGAACTGTATAAATATTCCACAACTTTAAGGTCAATTACATCCGGAAGAGGTATGCATAGAAGAAAATTCTCCCACTATGAAGAAGTTCCAAAAGAAATAGCAGATAAAATCATCCAAGAAGCTAACAAAAAGGATTGAGTAGATGGAAAGATTATGGTCACCCTGGAGAGAAAAATATATAGAAAATATAAACAATAAAAATAAAGTCTGTATATTTTGCACGGTATTTAAAGAAAACAGGGATAAAAAAAATTTAATCCTGCTCAGGGGAAAATTTTCCTATATAATAATGAATTTATATCCTTATAACAGTGGTCATCTTCTTGTTGTACCAAATAAACATATTCCAGATTTAAACAGTATAGAAGATGAAGAACTCTTTGAAATGATGAAACAAACAAAGATGTGTGTAAAAATTCTTGAAAATGTTTTATCGCCTGCTGGCTTTAATATCGGGATAAACCAGGGAAAGGTCGCTGGTGCAGGTGTTGAAGGTCATATTCATATTCATATCGTTCCACGATGGAATGGAGACACAAACTTTATGCCCGTTATTGGAGAAACAAAGGTTATCTCTCAAAACTTATTATCAGGATATAATAAATTAAAAAAACAGTTCGACCAATTCTCAAATAAAATTTAATAATAACTCCTTCTTCAATATATGAAAATCCTGCATATCGCTCCTTTTAATATAGCTGGTATACCTTTAACTTTCGTTAAAGCTGAAAAAAAACTCGGATTTCATTCCAGACTTATTACCCTCGGTAAAGAAAAACAAAATAGAGAAAAAGATATCTGTTTAAACCTGCCATTCATATATACAGAAAATGTAAAAAAAATCCTATTTATGAATAGAGTTTATCAGGATGGTAAAGAA
>QNDJ01000414.1 GCA_003644825.1 Candidatus Zhuqueibacterota bacterium
CTATTCGGTTGCATTACGACGCCTGAATACCGATCGACCATTGAATTTCTCTACATGATTCGGCCTGATTTCTTATTGTGGAGTATAGAAATTCCAAATTTAGGATACATAGTATCATGGGTGGATCGTCATAATGTATAAGATATTACGAAAGGAATGTAAGTGGTGCCATCTTGTTGTATCGATTTTTGAACCGCGCATGCGCGCAGGGTTCAGCCTGATAATGGTGGTGGACTAAAGTTTAATATATTTTTAATAACAGGAATTGCAATTGAGAATTCTACACCTCTGGAATTAGCTTTACCAATATTCACAGGAGTCCACTTTCCAGAAAGATCAGGCTGCCAGTTTATTAAGTCCTGATATAATATGTTGAAAAAAGTAGCACCTAAATGAAATTCTACAGGTTCTGAAACTTTAATAGAGATTCCAATATCTTCCGAGAAGGATTTTTCTGGTTTAAGTTCTGGATTTCCTTTTGTAAAGGAGTCTTCAGGCCAGTATAAATCATTGAATGTTGGGATTCTTATGTTTTTATGTATATTACCTCTTATTAGCAGTTTTTTGTTTTTTAATGAAAATCCAGCTCCATAACTTAAGATACTTTTATACCCTGTAAATTTATCAATTCTTAAAGATGTATCACATATAAAATCCGGTAATATACTAAGATTTGTATGATGATTATATCTATTCATTAGAAATATTGCGAATGATTTTCTGCTGGTTTTTTCGAGTGTATTACTCCTGAGCAAGGTGTTATAGAATTCACCACCTATTACAGTTGATAAGTTTTTACTTAAAATCAGGTTATTTTCTGTGTTGATACCTGCAGTGTTGAGGTTATATTTATTTACAAGTTTGTCGTTATTGAGTTCAGGGTCTGAATATTTGAAACTGTTATTCTGATAAAAAATGTTAACATCCTGAATTAATTTGTGTGATATTTTGTGATTAATTTTTAATGTTATATTATTCTGGGAATCATTTATATTAGCTTTTAAAGTAGGGGATACGATTGAACCAGGTACACCTTTTTTTGACGTATATCCAAATGAAATGAAGGATATGTTTAAGTTATCTTTTGCTCTGTAGATTGATTTAAAAAGCCAGTTAGAAATTTTGAATTGAGCATTTTTTCTGG
The DNA here is from genome assembly GCA_003644825.1 of Candidatus Zhuqueibacterota bacterium. Classification (GTDB taxonomy): domain Bacteria; phylum SM23-31; class SM23-31; order B21-G16; family B21-G16; genus B21-G16. The sequence goes on from QNDJ01000414.1 coordinate 1,145, forward strand.
TAAGTTTTTTTTCATCTTTAATAAAATGGAAATTTCCGTCACCATTGATATGATTGAAGTTAAATTTTAAAAATCTCTTTTTTGAATTTTTTATTAGATTTAAATTAAATGAGTTAAATCCAAAAGAACCTGAAGTTATCTCACATATTATATTAGACTTATCAGAAGAGTTTTCTTCAGAAGTGATGAGATTTATTATTCCACCTATCGCGTCAGTGCCGTAAAGAGAAGACATTCCACCCTTTACCAGTTCAATTCTGCTAAAAGATGTGAGAAGAAAGTTGCTTAAGTCAATATTACCGGATTGGGGGTTATTGATTCTTATGCCATCAAGAAGAAAAAGAACCTGCTGACTTGATGAACCTCGAATAGAGATAGCTTTAATGTTTCCCCTTGCTCCATAGTTTTTGATGTATATTCCACCTGCATATTTTAGAGCATCTGATATATTACCTCCAGTTTCGATTTCGATTTTGTCTTTAGTGATTATTTCAACATCAGACGTTAAGTTCTGAATTTCTACGGGCATTTTTGTAGCTGTAATAACTATATTATTGATGTTCATTGTTTTCTGTTCAAGAAGATATTTTTTATAATATTTACGGGAATTTTGAAAATTTATTTTTTGTATGATAGGTTTATAACCTATGTATGAAATATGTAATAAGTAGATTCCTTCCGGGATATTCTTTATTATAAAATAGCCGTTTTTATCTGTAGTTGTTCCATATTTTGTTTTTTCTAAAAATACGTTTGCATTGGGCAGTGGTTTTAGTTTTTTTGAATCAAGAACTAAACCTGATATTTGTGAAAACATATTTTTTGTAAAAATTATAGATAATATGCAAAACAATATTATTTGAGTTAACTTTTTCATATTGATTTAATGTAAAAAAAGCCTTAACCTTCGATACAGGTTAAGGCTCATAGAAATCAAAAACCCCGACCTTCATTTGAAAGTCGGGGCAAAAATTAAATTTTTAGCCTCAACCTTCCCTCGAAGGTTTTAGCATGGAATTTCACCTATGAAATCTGGCAGGTTTCCTGACTTCCAACTTCAAACCTACTCACTCTACCTTCCCATCCCTGAAGTTCGGGACAGTGGTTAAATTAGAGCTTTCGTAGTTGTATACAGTAGCGGGGCTGTGGCGGATTTTCACCGCCTTCCCTTCCAGATTTCAGGTTTATTTAGTATCTAAGCTTTAATATTTACTTTACGAGGTGTAGGTGCCTTTGGCGCTGGCTTAGCTCTTACTTTTGGTTTTGGTCTTGCTGCTGGTTTTGCCCTGGCAGTTCTCCTCGAAGGAGTAACAACCTTTGGGCGTGCAGCACCTACTCTTGGCATTTTCCCTCCTTTTTATACACCTCTTAAATAATCGGTTGAAGTTTAAGAAAGTTTAATGAAAAAATCAAGGAAAAAAAATTATTAAAGTTTTTTTATTTTTTTCCGAAAATAGATAAGGAATATTCTATTATAAATAGATATGGCATTCGGAGATTTTACCAGGATATACACAAATATATCTGCTTATAATGCACTGAGAGCTTTAAAAAGGATAAATCGCTCCCTCGAAATAAGTCAACTTCGTCTTGCTACTGGTTTAAGGATTAACCAGGTGGCTGATGACCCTGCAGGATTTGTTATATCTAAAAGGCTGGAAGCAAGGGTAAGGGGTTTAACTGCTGCTCTTGACAATGTTGGAACA
>QNDJ01000415.1 GCA_003644825.1 Candidatus Zhuqueibacterota bacterium
TATTTATAGAAGCAGTTCAAAAAGTATGGTATTAAATTTGCTTTATTTTCTAATAAAGGAATTATAAGTTAAAGGTAAAAGCAATGGAAAAGGATTATTTAATATCCAGAAAAAACAAGCAGGTTAAAGCAATCCTTGAATTTCAACACCAATTATCTCGTGAAGAAGGAAGAAAAATACCTTTATATGAAGCTATTGCAAACTGGATTGCTTTAGGATATGCCGAACAATTCAGACAGCAGGTATTTAAACTTCAAAGCTGAACGGGTTCATTATTATTATGGAAAATTTACTCACCACTCAAAAATTATTAGACTATTGTATTAATTTTACCACCGAGTTGATTATCCTGCTGAAGCGGATTCAAAATAACAGGGCCCACATTTCTCCTTAAATTACCTCGAGCAATCTCAGCATTCAATTCATTTATTTGTTTAATCTGAAAATTTTCAGTTTCTTTTACTCTTTCTTTAGCACTATTTACTACAACTCTTTCTTCAGGATTAAATTCAATAAGGGGTTCAGGAGTTATAATTTCGGACATATTTACTTCTCTGCCTCTTCTATGAATAGCAATTATGGGTCTACGCTCTCGTAATCTATTTTCTCTTATCACATTTTCATTTAGTCGATTGGTTTGTTCATATCCCCGGGTTTGATTTACAGGCTGGTTTCTATCAGTTCTATGGTTGTTTAAGATGTTGTTGAATTCATCGCCGGGTATTCCGGTTCTCCCGGCTGGAAATCGAGGCTGTACATCGCTTATTGCCATGATTTCCCCCAATATAATTTTATTTCAAAATGTTTAATGACTTTTTTGTAATAAAGTTCCCTTTTCTTTAGAATTATTCTCCAGGATTAACTTTAAGGGATTTAGGTGAGTTAAATCCCGAAAAAGTTCCCAGAATTACTGGTGGATTATTTCCTTTATCTTCCACTTTTACTATTCTGTATTCTTCAGAAAACCATACAATTGAATCATTTGTGTTTATTGTTACTGCTTGAGGCTGAATAAAATCCTTAATAGATTGATGAAACCCCTGTTTTTCAACTATATTGTATCCTGATATTTCCTGACTCAAATTAGAAAACAATTTTATAACTTCATTTGCACCTTTATTAGCAACCCAGCAGGAACCATCCTTTTTATTCACTGCTATACCTTCAGGACTGGAAAATCCAGTAATCTCCAGCATTTCTGTTCCATCTTTTTTAATTCTCACCACTCTATTATTACTCTTATCTGAGACCCAACAATTACCGGTAGAAGGATTAACAGAAAGATGACCTGGGTTCTTAAATCCTGTATATATCTCATAAAAGATACTATCCGGTGGATATTTTTTTTCGATATTATAATTTTCAGGAATATTATAATACAATTTCACAATTCTATCGTTCCCGGTATCAGCAATCCAGACATCCCCTGTTGTCTGGTCGACACTTATACCTCTGGGATTTTTAAATCCCGAAACTCTGGTCAGAATCTTTTCGCCATCAGATGAAAACTTTACAACCTGATTGCTATCCCCCTCCTGAGTAATCCAGAACTCTCCTGTAAAAGAATAAACAGACACGTAATTCGGGGACTCTAAGTTCAATATTTCCTTTAAAACATCACCTGTTGGAGATATCTTAACAGCCCTATTAGCATCTTTATCAACAACAATAACGGTTCTATCATTTAAATTAATATCCAATGAAACAGGCAAAGAATAACCACTTAACCTGAAAAGTTCATTTCCTTCTGGTGAAATTTTAACTATTTCATGATTGAAAGTATCGGTAACCCATAAACTACCCAGCTCAAGAAATACATTAATCACAACAGTATCTTTTGCTACACCACCCTCTACATCTGTAACTGTAATTATAATTTCTGCACTTGTCGGATTTAAAGGAGCTGTCCACAAGGTTGTGTTTTCATCCGGGGTAGAAAATGAACCTGTTTCACAACTCCATAAATAAGTTAAAGGACCTCCATCCGGGTCTGATGCGGAACATTCTAATAAAACATCATTTCCTACAATAACATTCTTCGGCGTCGCTGTAACAGATGTAATTACAGGAACACGATTGTTAATCGTAATAGAAACACTATCTAAACAGCTTCCACCTCTATTATCCTTAACTTTCAAATAGATTACAGCTATACCCGATGAATCAGGGGCATTCCACACTGCTGAATCCAAGGATACATAACTAAAAAACCCTTTTTTTGAATACCAATCTGTACTTAATGAATCACCATCTTCATCATACAAAACTGCAAGCAGGGTTATTTTTTCTTTGAAATTTACTTCTTTTTTGGAAACAATTAAATTCTGAATTTCTGGATTGTGATTTACAACTTCCGTAGGACCTTTACAAATACTACCGTTAAATATCAATATTATAAGCAAAAGAAATGCTATTTTTTGAAAGTTTTTCACAATATCCACCTCTTTCGAACTTTATATACAAACGCAAGAATCTCAGCTATTATTGAATACAATTCTTCAGGAACTTCCTCACCTATATCAATACCATACAATATTTCAGCCAGCTCAGAGTCCTCTTTAATATAAACATTATATTCTCTGGCTATTTCTATAATCTTCTCAGCCAGATAATTTTTACCCTTAGCAACTATACGTGGTGCTTCATCCTTTTCTTCATTGTATTTAATTGCAACTGCTTTTTTCTTTTCCATTTATACCTTAAATTAATATACTGTATCCAGAACTCTTTTATTATTTTTATCATTTAATTTCAAGGAAAGTCTAACTTCTTCCTCACCAATATTTAATTCTCTTGCAATGTCTAAAATTGCGTAATTATCATTGTATAAA
>QNDJ01000416.1 GCA_003644825.1 Candidatus Zhuqueibacterota bacterium
ACCATAAAGCGGTGAATAAATATGATATATATAAACACCACTCGCAACAGCATTACCATAATCAGACTTTAAGTCCCAATCTACTCGGGTATTCCGAGTATCTTTTACTATCGTTTTTATCAGTGTTCCATAAAGGTTAAAAATTCTTATAATACAGGGTTCAACGGGTAAATTTATAAATTTTATTATTCTGTATCTATAAGATACCTCATACTTAGAAAATCCATAATAAGGATTTGGAACAACTCTTATGTTTTTCAACATATTTTTGGCAAGTTCAATATCACCTTTAATAGGTGAAGCGGTAGTAAACGTGAATTCATCTTCTTCCCTCAGAGGTTCATCATAAATCAATCTTATATAATCTCCTTTTTCTGGAACACCTGAATCCGATGCCAATCTGAAGCACCAGGTCGTATAAGGGTCATCAAGATGAAACTTTTTTATCGGGTCATAAGGCTTATGAATAACAACAATATATTCATCTTTACCCCATTCCCACTGGATATCGGTTCCTTCCCTGTTAAAAACAATACAATTTATCTGATAATTATCTTCAATATCCCACACTTCAAACGGTATTCTGACCTTATCATCACTCACACTATTCAGACCATAAAAATCAGTATAATAATTAGCAAAAGAACCACCATCGGTTCCAATAATATAATGACCTGTCTCTCCATAACCACTGGTATCAATATCTGCAGTAAACCTTATTTCAATATCTTTTCCAAGGTATGGAATAGACTTTTCGCCTCCTTTTCCAAAAATTTCTCTTACTCTTCCACTGGGATACCAGGTACTAATATCAAGCCCAAATTTTATATTTCCTCCAATCTTCACATCAGAATAAGTTTCCGGTAAGGTATTTTTTCCTTTAACTACAACCTGAATTCCATTCACAACAGGATAATTCCAGTCTCCTGAGAAATTTTTATTATTTAATATTTTAACCTCTGCCCCTTTCAATAAACTCCAGACAAGGTCTTCATTTTCAGGTGAACCTGAAAAAGTAACTTTATAATCACCCTGTTTTACCTCATCAGGATTAACAAGATACACTCTGACCTCACCTGTTCCATTTCCCTTTGAATGCTCGGCATATTTCGGCATTCCCTCAAGAACAGCAGAATAATCGTATCCGGGTGGTGCAGCTCCTGGCGTAACCTTTACAGGCACTATTGTTGATTCCAGATATTCAGGCTCCGCAGATGGATTACAGGCATAAGAAGTAACTGCATAATAATAATCTTTTTCTGGAATGAGGGATTTACCACCACTTGCCCATTCATCCGATATAACCTTTTTCCACCTCTTCAGTCCCGAATCGGTTCCTCTAATAACAACCCCTTCTTCTATGTCACCGGTTCTTTCATCAAATTTTATTCCCTTTATTTCTTTTATTCCATCAATTTTATCGTAAGTATTAACAATTTTCCAGTCAAATTTATTAATGGCGTTTTCCCGATTAGATACATACACATTATATCCCTGGAATTCATATCCATTTTCATAGTAAGATTCAGCTTTATCATCCCAGTAAAGGTAAATTTCATCCTCACCAGCAAAAGCAGTTACTTCTGGAACAGGTGGTAAAGAAGGTAGTTTAAAATTTTTTTCAAAAGCTTCTTTAACAAAATAATCATTATACTTCATTGCAGAAATCGCCTTTAAATAATCATTATGCATACCAAAAACAATAGCAACTATAAAATCCATTGAACTATCAGGTTTAAAAGTAACTGGACCAGAGGTAACTACAACTCGCTTATCTCCTGGATATGTATCAATCCATCCTGTTCCTTTTACAGGGTCTCCACTGAAAAGAAATTTTGTTGCATTTCCAGTTAAAGGATTGGTGAAATCACCACCAGAACCATTAAAACCTCTCATATAATTATAAGTTATGAGTGGACTATTAGGATCCATTCCTCTTAAATAGGAACTGAAAGCGGTTAAATGGAGTAACTCTCCGCTATCATTTTTCAATCCTTTCAACAAATCTATTCCGCAACAGATATTACCTGTTCCATAAATTCGGTCATCCTCATCATTATATATAAAAGCAAGGTTTTTATCCACATCAACACCAACTCTATCATTCTGGGGGTCTCCCAGGTCCGGGTCTGCCCAGAAAGAAAAATAAAAATCTTTAATAGTAAAATTACCTTTATTTAACAATTTCAGTTTAATATAAACAGCATTACTCAACTCCACTGGCTCGGTAAACCCGAAAACAAGAGACTGAATCTCAATATTCAGTGGTAGTGTTCCACCAGAACCATCTTTATGCTCATTCTTATTCGCATCGTTAAATACTGCCCATAATGACTGGTCTCCCGTTATTAAGGGTTTTCCATCAGCATCTACTGGTGCTCCAAACTCTTCCATTTCTATCCAGATATTATAATCAGGATTCTCAGATGTATCTTCTTTGTTCAACTTCAATACATGCCACTTATCATCTCCTGGATTTGCATATTCCACTTCTCCAGTTTCACTGTTATAACCAATTATGTTACCCGGACTGTATTCATAATTATAGGTAGAATTTGCCATCCTTAACTCACCATTTACAATACCCCCTGCAATAACCCCTGCTGCAAAAATTGCAGTTTTTCCTGAACCTTTTGGATACTCAAGACCCGAAGTATTTGTAAGAAGCTCATAACAAAAAGAACCAACATTTGTTACAATCATTTTTATATTGTTTGCATCAAAAAAGGTTTTATAGTCTATTATTGATAATTTTTTTAACCCTTTTTCATTGCTCTTTTTCTCTTCTATTAAAAATGAAAACTGAATAATAGAAAAAAATAATAGAAA
>QNDJ01000417.1 GCA_003644825.1 Candidatus Zhuqueibacterota bacterium
ATTTAAACCAGCAGTTATACGATTTTTCAAAATTCAAAAAAGAGTATAAAAAATCTATTAATATTGGAGATATTATAGAAAATATAGCAGAAATATCGGTTGTCAATTCTGGCGTTAAGTACGAGGTTTCTATTCCCGAGGATTTATGGAATGTTAATATTAATGAAGGTCAAATCTGGCAGGTAATGAGTAATCTTGTCATTAATGCTGTTCAATCGATGTCTGAAGGTGGAATAATTAGAATAGAAGCTGAAAATACTGTTATAAATGGTAAAAATCCTGTTCCCGTTGAAAAGGGAAAATACGTAAAAATTTCAATTAAAGATCAGGGCACAGGAATACCGAGAATACATCTGGAAAAAATATTCAAACCATATTTTACAACAAAAAACAGGGGGAAAGGTCTTGGACTTTTTAATTCTCTTGCAATAATTAAAGACCATAAAGGCTATATAACTGTGGAATCTGAACTCAATAAAGGTTCCACATTCCATGTTTATCTTCCAGCTTTGAATGAGGTGTGTGATGAATAAAATAGTTGAGAAAAATTTTTTTAACGATAAAGAAAGAATTCTGGTAATGGACTATGATGAAACAGTAAGGGAAATTACACAGAAGGTATTAACTCATCTGGGTTATAATGTAGAACTTGCCAGGGATAACTCTGAGGCAATTGATTTATACAGGAAGTTTCATAAATCTGATTACCCTTTTTCTGCTGTGATTTTAGATATAATAATATATGATATAGTGGAAACTAAAAAGACATTTGAGAAACTTTTAGAAATAGACCCTGATGTTAAAGTTATATTCTTGAGTGGTTATCTGAAACGAGAAATAATTGAGGATTTTAAAGAATATAAGACCTGTTATTTCCTAACCAAACCTTTTAAGATTTTAGACATAAAAAAGATTCTGCAGGAAGTTATTAATCACTGATAAAACAATAATCTTTAAAATTTATTCTGAATTTTTCATTTTATTGATTTCCTTCCAGAAATGGACAGGAGGAATATCAAAAGGCAGTTCATCAATGGTGAAGTCCAGTAAAAAAGGGTTATTAGTATTAACGACTTGTATTAATGCGGTTTCTATTTCTGAAGGTTGTTTAATCTTCATACTTTTAATACCAAAAGCACTGGCTATTTTACTGTAGTCCAGAGGATGGAAATCTACAGAGAAGTATTTTTCATTGTGATACAGGAACTGTAGAGTTTTTATCCAGCTGAAACAACCATTGTTAAAAACAATAAAGACGGCTGGGGCATTGAGTCTCAGAGCAGTTTCAAGTTCTCCCAGGCAAAACCCGATACTCCCATCACCGATAAGGGAAAATACAGGTAAATCAGGAAATGCAAGCTTTGCAGCTATTGCTGAAGGTAGTGCATATCCTAATCCACCGTGAGCCCTCGGAAAGATGATTTTTCTTCCTGGTTTTTTTTGAATATAACATCCTGCAATATAAGGTGTTGCTGTTCCCGGGTCTACAATGATGATACTATCGTCCGGTAGAAGTTTTTGCATTTCTTTAATAATCTGGAATGGATGGATTTTCTTTCTGAATTTTCTGTCAAAGCTGGTTAACCATTGCTCTCTGTATTCAAGAATCCTTTTTGTAATCGGGTCATTTATCCATTCTTTTTTTCTGAAGTTGTTTCTGTAGAAGACTGTTAGTTCTCTGAGAAAGGATTTTGCATTAGTAGTAATTCCGAGAGTATTTTTATAATTTTTTCCTATCACATTTGGGTCGATGTCAATTTGAATTACCCTGGCATTTTTTGAAACTAAACTCCAGTTTAATGTAGCTACTGAACCTGTTTTACATCCTATAAATATGACAAGGTCGGAATTTTTCACGATTTCATTTGCATAATCTCTACCACCGTTACCCCCTATAACACCAAGAGATAGAGGATGTATTTCGGACACGCTTCCTTTACCTGTAATGGTTGTAGCTACGGGAATGCCAGAATATTCAATAAATTCTAAAAGTTCATTTTCTGCCCCGGAAATCAAAACTCCACCACCGGCTACAATTACAGGAAATTCAGCATTTTTAATCAGATGTATGAATTCTTTAATCTCATTTTCAAATTTTAATTTTTCATCAGGAGTTTTTTCTCTATATATTTCTGAAGCAATTTCTTCTTCTTTTACTTCTTCTTCCAGCACATTTTTAGGAATGGAGAGGTTAATAGCGCCCGGTCTTCCGGAGTTTGCTAATCTAAATGCTTTCCTTATTACTGCTGGAATACCATTTGCCGAAGATATTACTGTATTCCATTTTGTTATGGGTTTGAAGATAGAATACTGGTCAAGGTCAGTAATCGTATTTTTATTTTTTTCATTTTCAGCCACATCGGTAGTAATTGCTATTAATGGTATTGATGAATCATTTGCTTCTGCAACTGCCGGTAATATATAAGTAGCACCGCCGCCACTTGGTGCTTCGCATATACCTGTTTTACCTGTAAGTCTTGCATAAACATCAGCCATAAAACCCGCGCTTCTTTCCTGCCTTGCCAGAACATGTTTTATGGATTCCTTTTCATCGAATAAAGCCTCATATAGAGCGGTGCCTGTATCTCCTGGAACGCCAAATATAAATTCAACACCGTATACCTTAAGCATTTTTACAAGAATTTTAGAACCTTTTATGCTGATCACCCCCCTTTTAACATACAGTTTTTCAAATTATAAGATTAATTTGTTCTCAATATACTTATTTTTTGTATATATATCAATAATAAATGAACTGTCTTTAATTTTGGTTCTTTCAACCAGTAATTATGATTATATTCATTTTTCAGATTCTATTGATAAAAAT
>QNDJ01000418.1 GCA_003644825.1 Candidatus Zhuqueibacterota bacterium
AAAATAACCTTACGTTATTAAATACTTGATTTAATAAATCCAGAAAATTATATTTATTAACAATCATTGATTAAATATGGAATCTCTTTCTTTCTTTTCTTATTTCAGAATATATATTAATTGTTTCTACTACAATTTCAACAAAGTAACCTATAATATAAATGGGGGATGTTTATGAAATATTTATCATTTTTGGCAGTTTTTCTCATTCTTTTTTTAGTATCAGGATTTAGAGATTCAGATAAAAACAAATTCTTTTCTGATGAAAGCATATATGAATTTTCTTTAGCTGTTAATGGTTCTACTTTACGTGTGGAAGTAACCGCAGATTCAGTTTCAGGTCCTGCTGTTTTAACCGTTAATTTTGCTGCATCTGCAGGTGGGGGAAGTGGAAAATATTATTACTTCTGGGACTTCAATGATACCGATGGTTTTCAGATCGAAGCTGTTGGTGATTCTATAACCCGTCCGTTTGGATTTCCCGGGAAATATAATGTTACAGTTAAAGCCTGGGATGATAATGGAAACTGGGGTTCTAATACAATAACGATTAATGTGGATTCTGGCAGTTATACTCCTTCGCAGAAAATACATATATACAATGAAGTATATCCAGCAAATAACCCAAGGATAATAGAAGGCCTGGATTTTTCCGATTCAAGTAGCACGCAAATCCTTATCGAAGGCACAGTGGAAAACGTTATTATACGAAGAAATAGATTTAGAAATTACAAGGCAGAAAAAGGGTTTACAGGTGGCGGTGCTATACAAATTCTGGGTACTGTGAATAGTATAAAGGGCATAATAATTGAGGAAAATCTGTTCGTAGATGATTTCAAAGCAATAGATGCTGGTGGTGTTAACGATATTCAAATTCGCAATAATGTTTTCAAAAGAATTGGATATGAAAGCGGGGTTTGTGGTGAATCAGTAAGAATTTTGAATTCAAGTGATATAGTAGTTGAAGGGAATTTAGTTGATACGATTGGTGCAACATACGAAGCAAATCCACCTGGTATTGATCTCCCATTAAGTAGTTTTGCAATTGTAGTAGGTGGATGGGATGTTTACAATTTCGTCATTAAAAACAATTTTATATATAACGTTCTTGGTGTTGGTATTTTTCTAACAAATGAAACGGTTGATACAACCTTTTCAACTCCGTATGCAACAATTGAGGGTAATTTTATCCAGAACATTGTTGCAAGGGAATTTGCCATAGGTTTAATGCATTATTATAATTGTGATATTATTAGAAATTACATCGATTACAGTAACAATTTCGGTATTTCTATTTTTTATTGCGATAGTATTAAAATAGGTGATAATGTTATTATAAATCCTGTGAATAGCGGAATTAATATGAATTACTCACAATACCTGAAGGTATATCATAATACCCTGATAAGGGGACCGGAGTTGCTTGGATTACCTTCTAATGAAAGAGGGTTTGGTATATGGCTTGCGGAAGAATGTGGTGAACCTTATTTGTGGGAAGGACAACCAGAGATTTCGTCTAATGTTATAGTAATGGATAACGTTATAGATGGTTACTATGAAGGTGGTATTCATATATCTCAGGGTGGTAATCACATTGTGGATGAAAATGTAATAGGATTGGTAGATACAAATGTAATAAGCTTGAACGACGCTAATAGAAATACATACCTCAGAATTATCGATTCAACAGAAACTTCTATTGCTGGAAGTAACAATTTTATAAGAAAAATAAATTATATTTCTAAAGATGAAAATGTGTATTTTTTACTGAGTTCTGACCCTTCGTATTCATCTGTGTATGATGGATACCCCGCTGGAGCAATATGGGATAAAAATTACACTTTTGATGTAGATACTTCTGATATTAAAGATTCTTATCATAATGAAAATATGCTGGTAAACAGTGGTGCAGAGGAGGGTGATAAAGGTATATGGAATATAATTGACTCAAGCAATGTTAGTAATACGGTTTTTGAGGTAGTTTCTGAAGCTCAAATAGGAGATTTAACAGTAAAACCCCACAGCGGTTCAAATTTTTTCTTTTCGAAAGCTTCTCGACCACAAAATGGTGAATCTTTCTTGAAAATATCGCCATTGATATTAGATTTATCTGACATTTCAGAACAAATAGATAAAGGAAACACTTTTTTTAAGTTATCTCTCTATGCCATTACTTCAGATATTGAAAATGATTTTAAGTTTGAAGCCCGGGCTCTTTTCTGGGGTGATGAAGAAAGTTTTTCTTATTCTGTTACTCCTTCTATTTATTTAAATTGGGTGAGTCCTGGTTATTATCGCCGTTTTACAATTTATGGTTTAATACCGCCAGAGATGAGAAATTTAGAATTAGACCTGTATTCAATTGCTTCTGGTAGTGTATCCGAATTTGCTTTTGCTTTTGATGATGTAAGTTTTAATATTTTAACAGAATATCCTCTGGGAATAAATTACAGAACCGGGCATAAAATTGTGAAATTGTTTAAATTATATCAAAATTATCCCAATCCTTTTAATCCTGAAACAAAAATTAATTATGTTATAAATTGCCCTGGAAATGTAAAACTGATTATTTATAACCTTCTCGGGCAGGAAGTTGCACGGCTTGTCGATGAATATCAACGACCGGGTGAGTATAATGTTATGTGGAATGCTTCAAATCTTCCTTCGGGGGTTTATATATACAGATTAAAAGTGAACGATTATTCAGAAGTCAGGAAGTGTGTTCTATTGAAGTAAATAATTCTTTAAAATGCAATTATTTGAATATCAGGACTATTCAGAAAGCTTACTCTCCGCTATCGTGGTATTATATAAAGT
>QNDJ01000419.1 GCA_003644825.1 Candidatus Zhuqueibacterota bacterium
ATATAAAGAGATAGAAAAACTATATTATCTATATCAGAAAAAACTGAGAGAAGAGAATTGCCTTGATTATGGGGACCTGATTTTATCTACCTGTTCACTTTTCAAGAATAAACCTGAAGTTCTATTAGAATATGGTAAAAAATTTAAATACATACTTGTAGATGAGTTTCAGGATACAAATATAGCTCAGATAGAGCTTTTGAAACTATTATCAAGATATTGTAAAAATATATGTGTTGTTGGTGATGATGACCAGAGTATCTACAGGTTTAGAGGTGCCTCCTATACAAGTTTTAAATATTTTAAAAACTTTTTTCCTGAGCTGATTCATATAAAACTAACCCAGAATTACAGGTCCACAAAAAATATTTTAAAAGTTGCAGAAAGAGTAATATCTCACAATGAAAAAAGTAGATATGACCCGAAAAAGAACCTGTGGACTGAAAATGAAACAGGCGATAAAACAAATATTATAATCACTCCAGATTTTAAATACGAAGCAAAAGTTGTTATAGATAAGATAGAGAAACTGGTTGAAAAAGAAAAGGATTATTCGAAGTTTGCAATTCTTTATAGAGCTCATTCTCATAAGGATTATATTCTGCAGGAACTTAAGGCAAGAAATATCCCGTATACTATTATAAGTGAAAAAGGTTTCTTTGAAAGTTCCGAGATAAAGGATATTATATCTTACCTGAAAGTAATCCTGAATCCTGAGAACAGTGTTGATTTATTCCGTGTAATTTCTGATGCCCGCTGGAATATTGTTAAAGAAAAATTGCTTAAAATAGCCAATTATGCAGATTATAACAAAACATCTATATGGAATGTTTTGAAAATTATAAGAAGTGTTGAAGGCTTTGATGAGATAGAATATGAAAATATTGATAAATTTATTTCTTTCATTGAAGAGTTAGCTGAATTAAAATTCATAGAAGATGCTGATGTGGTTTTCAGAGCATTTCTGAAAAAATCCGGGTATCTATCGAATCTTATAGGTAAAGGTGATGAACAGAAGGTATTAAATGTAAGTAGATTTTTCAGGTTTATCCAGGATTATGTTTCTCAAAAAGAGGATAAAACGTTGAGGGGGTTTTTAGAATATCTTGAACTCTTTTTAAAAGCTGAGGGTGAAATTGAACCAGAAAAATATATTGATACAGCAAACGGTGTAAAGTTATTAACAGTTCATACAGCCAAAGGATTACAATTTGATAATGTTTTTGTAATCAGTCTTTGTTCCAGAAGGTTTCCTTCCCCTGGCAAAAGAAACCCTATTGAACTCCCTGTTGAACTGATGAAAGAGGAAATCCCTGAAGGAGATGTGAACATTCAGGAAGAACGAAGATTGTTTTATGTTGCTATAACGAGAGCAAAGAAGAGGCTTTTTTTATCTGCCATTGATAAAAAAGGAACAAGACCATCAAAATTTATTAAGGAGTTCATTGAAAAAGGTGATAATGAATTTATAGAAGTTGAACGATTTGAAGAATTTGATGACGTAATCGATAAAATAGATATTCCTCTTGACAGGGAAGAAAAAGCAGAACTTAAGTTTAAAAGGGAAGTTCTGAGGATTACTGATGAATTATTGAGAAGTTCAGACTTTGAAAACTTCTCTGATAATGTAAAAAGTTTGTGGTCAAAATATTATCTGGATAGGAAAAAAGAAAAGAAGATTATAACAGGTGAAAAAACCAGAACCCTCGTTTTGAGTTACACACAGATAAATACTTATAAGACCTGTCCTATGCAATACAAATTTAATTACGTTTATCAGATTCCCAGACCAAAACATGCTGCCTTGACTTTTGGAACGAGTATTCACAAAACCCTGCAAAAATTCTACGAGGAAATCCGAAAGGGAAATATACCTCCCCTTGAAAAAATGATTAAAATATATGAAGAAAACTGGATATCCGAGGGATACATCGATAAAGACCACGAGGAAGAATATAAAAAATCAGGATACACTCAACTGTCTGAATACTATGAAAAGAATGTAAAAGAAATAAAACCCATTCTTGGTCTTGAAACTGAGTTTTCTATCAGTATAGGAAAACACAAAGTTAAAGGATACATAGATAGAATAGACCAGCTGAAGGATAAAAATGTTGAGGTCATAGACTATAAAACAGGTTCTCCCAAAAAGAACTCCGAAGTTGATAAAGACCTGCAGTTATCAATTTATGCTTTAGCCTGTGTGAAAAATCTTGGTTATTTTCCTGAACTTTTGAGTTTTTATTTCCTCGAGAAAAATGAAAAAATAACCACAACAAGAACAGAAGAGCAGATAAAAGAAACAGAAGAACTGATAAGAGAAACGGCAGATAGCATAATAAGTGAGAAATTTGAACCAAAGGCGGGTCATCACTGCAACTGGTGTGATTTCAGATGGATTTGCCCTTTATGGGAGAAGTGAGTTAAAATAAAAATTGTTTTTCCATCTCTATGTAATTAAAAATCGAGAGATGCTGCTCCTATCAAGCCACCATACTCGCCCAGTTCACCAGGGATAACCTTTAATCTTTTTGCAGGCTCAGAGTTAATATTTTTTATTAAATATTTTTTCAGAGAATTAATAAAGAATTTATAAGCATTACTTATTGAGCCGCCAAGTATAATTATTTCGGGGTCAAGAATATTAACCACATAAGATAGAGATACTCCAAGGTCTTTCCCAAAGTTGTTCCATATTTTTATGGCAATCGGGTCATTATTTTCTGCTTTTTTCAGAATTTCGGGTGGTTTAAGAGACCTGCCGTATAATTTTTTAGACATTTTTTTCAGCCCTTTAGCCGAAACATAATTTTC
>QNDJ01000420.1 GCA_003644825.1 Candidatus Zhuqueibacterota bacterium
GCCCAGGATATTAACAAATACACAGAAGAAATCAAAACTTTTGAACAATTTGTAAAAAAACAGATGGAAATCGATAGAATACCAGGCATATCTATAGGTTTTATGAAAGATGATTTTATATGGGCAAAAGGGTTCGGATATGCTGACCTGGAAAATAAAGTGCCAGCAACTGAAAAATCTTCATATAGGCTTGCTTCAAATACAAAATCGATGACGGCAGCTGCAATTCTACAACTGGTAGAAAAAAGTAAAATAGACCTGGATGCTGAAGTGCAAAAATACGTCCCTTATTTTCCCAAAAAAAGATGGCCTGTTACTGTTCGTCAACTTCTTGGACACCTCGGTGGAATAACCCATTATAAACAACCCTGGGAATTACATATAAAAGAACACAAAGACACAAGAGATGCAATTGCTATATTTGAAAATTATGAACTCGTTGCTGAACCGGGAACAAAATACAACTACTCAAGCTATGGATATAACCTGCTTGGTGCTGTAATTGAAGGTGCTTCAAAGCAGTCTTATGGTGATTATATGCGTGAAAATATCTGGAAACCCCTTGGTATGAATGATACTTATATGGATGACCCCGGTAAAATCATACCAAACCGAGTAAAAGGATACAGATTGATAGATGGTAAATTGAAGAATTCCGAATTTATCGATATCAGCAGTCGTTTTGCAGCCGGTGGAACCCGTTCCACAGTCGTTGATCTGTTGAAATACATTAAAGGATACAGGGACAAAAAGATTCTATCCTCAAAAAGTATTGACCTTATGTATACTTCAATGGTAACAAAAGATGGTCGTTTTACGAACTATGGAATGGGATGGCGTTTATCCCCGATAGATGGTCGATTTGTAGTAAGTCATAGTGGTTCACAGGCAGAAACGAGAACCTACCTTATTCGTTTTCCATCACAAAATTTTGCTATTGCAATTGCCTATAACTTTGAAGGTGCAAGCAGAGATAATTACGCAAAACGATTATACCAACTTCTATTTGGTGAATCCTGGAATTTAGCCCCTTACATTACAGATAAAGTTAATGATGCAATCTATACCGGTATGCTGAACACCTTCAACTACGGTTTCAGTTATTTTGATAGATATAAAAAACCTTTATCAAAAGATAGGAAGGAACTGGCTGATGCTTTTGCGTATTTCAACAAATATGTAAATAAAGATATGTTACAATCCTCTTACAGAAAAACAATGCAGAAAATACGAGATGGAAGACATCCTGTTTCGGGTCAAAAATTTGTTAAACTCGGGTCCTACATTGCAATAATATTGAATGAAAATTATGGTGCTCAGCGGATAGATACATACCATAAAATGGGACCGATATTTTTCTTCAGGGATTATATCGAATTCTATAAAAACAATCCCAATTCTCCTGATGAACTCAAATTCAGTGAAGAATTTGAAAAAATAGTTGAGCAATGGTATAAAGACTGGAAAAAAACCTGTAATGAATACATCCTTGCTGTTCACATTGCACCTTATTCTGATATTAATACAATCGGAAAAAAGCTGAAAAAAACCTTTGAAGGTAGCAAAATATACCCGAATTTCAGCAGAACTATTGCCAGCACTGTAAGATATTTTTACCTGAATGATAATTATGAAAAAGCCGCTAAAACAGCTAATTTAAATATTGAACTCTACCCCGAATTAGCAATACCTTATGTATCGCTAGCAAACACTTATATATGTGCTGGAAAATACGATGAAGCTCTCAGAATGTATAAAAAGGCTAAAAATATTAAACCTGACGATCCTTCTATTACTCCAAATAGTATTTACAGATATGCTTACGAACTTGGAAGCTATGGAAAACTGGATGAAGCAAAAAAGATTCTGGAAATTGGCTTAAAGTTATATCCTGAAGAGGCAAGATTCTATGATGGAATAGCAGAAATATATCTGAAAATGGCAGAAAAATTTTATAAAAAAGCCCTTAAAGCAAACCCTATGTATGAGCATGCAAGAGAAATGTTAAAGAAAATAAAATGAGGTGTTTTTTCATCACATTAAATTATATACTGGAACGTAACTGATAGAACCGAATTATGTTAGTGTCATTATGAAAGATAACAGGGATAACTTTTCTGAACAGCTAATTGATGAATAAATAAGGAAGTTGTGATACTGGTCTGTTTTTATTGATTCATATATTATTAATTGTTTGAATCCAGATATAAACATAATAACAATTAACACCAGTTCACTATCTACAGCCAGATTATTTCAGTAATATAATAATTCCTGATTTCTGAAAATTCAATTAGTGAAAATTTTATTTGACATCGGCTATTTTGTTTATTATATTATCGGAAAACGATATATCGGAAACCGATATTTATGAGGCAACTATGAGAAACAATAAGGATGAAAATCTTGAACGTTTTTACAATGCATTTATTCCTGTGATGCATCTGTTTCACAATCTTGCAATAGAAGTATCAAAAGGAGCAGAGTTTTCTCTGGCACAGTACAGAGTTCTAATGCTTGTTCATCAAAAAGGTTCTATATCAGTAAAAGAATTAAAATCAAAACTGAATATTGCACAAAGCACTGCCAGCGAAATGATGGAAAGACTTGTAAAACAGAATCTGCTCTATAGAGAAAAAGACCCCAAAGACCGAAGAGTAACATTGTTCAAACTAACCAATAAAACAAGAAAAATTCTGCAGAACCAGAAAACCTCTGTAATAGAAGTATTGAGAAAAACTCTTGAACCTTTAAACGAAAAAGAAAGAAAAAGTCTTATTGAAGCTTTTGAGACTATATCAAACCTATTAGC
>QNDJ01000421.1 GCA_003644825.1 Candidatus Zhuqueibacterota bacterium
AGAGGAATCCTGTTTCTGTGGTGGATTTGGTATTAACCCTTTTTTCATAAAAAATTCGGATATTTCTTTGTATATTATTGATGAGGAATTTCTTGTAGATATCAATACACAAGAAGGCGAAAATTTAGTAAATAACCATCTGGATTTATTTATTAATCCAGACGATAAAGATTTTACATACTACTCAAAATTGATGAATATTTTTAACAGGAATAAGGAATTATTTGACCTGGTTGAATTAAATAAAAAATTTAAGAAGAGTAGTAATAACAGGATATGGACTGAAATAAGTGATATATGTTTAGGTTGTGCTACCTGCAGTTTTCTATGCCCTGTATGCCATTGTTTTGATGTTTTTGATGAAGGTTCACTGGAAAAGGGAGAAAGAATAAGGGTATGGGATTTCTGTTTATCAAAAGATTTTACAAGAATGGCAAGTGGGGAAGACCCTTTCCCTGAAAGAAAAGACAAAATTAAACACAGGTTTTTTCATAAATTTGTATATATGCCAGAAAGATACGGTTATTCAGGATGTACCGGTTGTGGTAGATGTATTAAATACTGCCCGGTAAAAATTGATATAAGAAAAATTCTATCTGAAATCAATGATTAAGAATATTAAAAAACTTTTTTTTGATAATAACCTCAATCTGTGCATAGAATGTGGTAAATGTTCTTCTGTGTGTCCTCTGGGAGAAATGTTCCCTGATTATTCTTACGACAATTCTCCAAGAGGAATTATTAATAAATTTTTATTTGATTTTTTGATTATGAGAGAAAATAAACCACTTGAAGATAAAAGTATATGGTATTGTATAACCTGTAATGTTTGTAAAAGTCAATGCCCAACAGATGTAAATTTTCCCGGATTTATCTCTTCTCTTAGAAGTTTACTAATAGAAAATGACTATGATAAGTTTTCAATCAGATGTAAAAGATGTGGTAGATTCTTTATTTCTCAATTTCATTTAAGATATTTAAAAAATAAGTTGAACGAAGACCCAGCTTTTGAATACTGCCCGAATTGCAGAAAAAAACTGTTTTCTTTAAAAGTTAAAGAAAATTTGCCAGGAAGGTATCGTTTAACGGAAAGATAATAAAATCAAGTTCTAAAATTATAAGGAGCTAAATATATATGTTAAGTAATTCACTGATTGAAAAAATATCCAGAGATTTAAATAATTCTAAAAGGGTTGTTGCATTCACTGGTGCGGGTATTTCGGCAGAAAGTGGTATTCCTACTTATCGAGGTAAGGGCGGATTCTGGACAAAGTATGACCCTGATAAATATGCATCTATTGATTATTTTGAAAAAGACCCATCATATTACTGGAGCTTTTTTAAAGAATCTCGAAAGCCTATTCTGGAAAATGCAAAGCCAAATCCTGCCCATTATTCTCTCGCAGAATTAGAAAAAAGGGAAAAACTAAGATGTGTTATTACCCAGAATATTGATGGAATGCATCAACAGGCGGGCTCCAAAAATGTGATAGAACTTCACGGAACAACCAGAAATTTCCGATGTAAAAGGTGTGAAAAATTCTATACCTTAGAAGAAATAGGCGAGTTACTAAAAGTTGAACTTCCTCCTTTATGTAAAGAATGTAAGGGGATTATCAGACCAAATGTTATATTTTTTGGCGAAATGCTTCCCCAGGATGCACTCAGAAGAGCAATATCAGAAGCAGAAAATTGTGATTTTATGATGGCTATAGGGAGTTCACTGGTTGTTTATCCTGCTGCTCAGATACCTTTAATCGCAAAAGATAAAGGTGCCATATTACTTATAATTAATGTTGAGCCAACTGGATTAGATTTATCTGCAGATTATGTTATTAATGAGAAAGCAGGAAAGGTATTGCCAGAAATTGTTGAACATTTAAATTCAATATCGTAATATTTATTATCTATTTTCTATCACCCAATTCTGATATCCGGAAAAATCAAAATTAAAATTTAGAACAGTTGCTCCACTTTTTTCGAGATTTTCCCGCACTTTATGTTCTTTTTCTCTATCGCAGTAAAAGATAAGGCATCCGCCACCTCCAGCACCAGCAGCTTTTCCACCAAGAGCACCACTTTTAAAGGCTATTTCAAATAATTCATTCATATATTCATTGGTAATGGAGTGGTGCAGTTTTTTTTGGTAGGTCCAGTTTTCGTTCATAAGCTCTGCAAATTCATTAAATTTTCCTTTCATCAGGGAATTTTTCATACATTCGGCAATATACTTTAACTTTTCAATAGAATCCACTGTCTCTTTTTTGTTATTTGAAAAATTTTTTGCTACATCTTTATGAATATTTCCTGAGAGCCTTGATTTGCCAGTATAACAAACAATCAGGTTCTTTTCAAGTTCAAGTATAATATCAGGGTTAATTTTTAAGGGATATATTTTTACTTCTTCTTTGTGAAATTCCATATAATTGATACCACCGATAGCACTGGCATAATGGTCCTGTTTTCCACCTCTTATTCCGAGTTCTTTTCTTTCGAGCATACTGGCAGCTTCGGCGATTTCGCCGGGTAGTAAATTCTTGCCTGAATATTTAGAAATCAAACCAACAAGGGTAACCCCCATAGAAGCTGATGTTCCCAGTCCACTTCCCGCAGGAGCATTTGATTGAGTAATTATCTTAAATCCATCGGTGGTTGAGTATAATTTCACAGCTGCTTTTACAAGGTCCAGATTACCATTATATTCAATTTTTTTTACATCAATAGAATCAATAAAAATGTTGTAATCTGCAGATTCAATCTGTATATTTTTCTGATTTTTCTTTTCAATTAATGTAGTATAGGAA
>QNDJ01000422.1 GCA_003644825.1 Candidatus Zhuqueibacterota bacterium
ATTTAGTTCTCTCCTTTTAAATCAGGAAAATTCTTTTTATCCATTGTTTTTATTTCCTTTAATATCTATGGCACAAATTCTTGATAATTTCGTATTTATAATAAACAGGAATTTTTGATGAAGGCTAAATCGAAGGTTTATAAAATTTCGATACCAAGTAATATATCAAAAATAATAGAGGTCGAACAATTTTCTGAAAAGATTGCAGACCTGGCAAATTTTTCTGAAGAGGATAAAGATAATCTCGCAATAGCTGTTACAGAGGCTGTTAATAATGCAATTATTCATGGAAATAGATATAATGAATCAAAAAAGGTTTTTGTAACGTTTTATATAATAGACAGAGGTGTTAAAGTAAGTGTTAAGGATGAGGGAGGTGGATTTGACCCGGATAAAATAGATAATCCACTTCTTCCAGAAAACCTTTTAAAAGAACACGGTAGAGGTATATTTATTTTAAAGTCCTTAATGGATGAAATAGAATTTAAGTTCAGTAATACAGGAACTGAAATTTTGATGACAAAGTATAAAACTGTTTAATAATCAGGAATGAATTATAGTGTCAATTGAGTATTTTGAAACTATATTTTATCTTACCTTTGGTCTTTTTTTATTTATATTAGGATTTGTAATATTTCGAGAGAACCCAAAGGAGAGAATTAATCGAGTAACAGGTTTGATGATATTTTTTGCTGGTTTAGGTACATTTTTGGGTGCTTTCGGCATTCTTCTTCAAACATTACCTGAGCCCACAAGAGGTGAACTTGATTTTTTAAAAAGAAGCTTTATTATATGGGAATTCTTTTTTCCGCTGATGGTATATTTTTCTCTAATTTTTCCAAGAGAATCTTCTTTTCTAAAAAGATTTCCTAGGGTTATCTATTTAATATTTATTCCTTATATATTTCATTTTTTTATAGTTGTATCGTTTTCAAGTGCCGAACAGATAAGAAATTTATTTACTATAAAGGGTTTTGAGGGCAATGTACAACTATTTTTACTCCCGTTATACTATTTTTTGAAGCTCATTTTATTTTTATTGAGTCTTATATATGAGTTTCATGAGAAGTTTTATGCAATTATTAATTTTGGATATATATTAATTGCAATTACTTTGATGTATCTTGGATATAGAACCCTTATGAAGTCTGAGTTTAAACAGCAGGTTAGTTTTATTCTCTGGGGTATAAGGTCCAGTGTTGGATTATATGCAATAGCTTTTCTTCTTCCATTATTCACACCATTGCGTTTTGCTGAACCTCTAAAATTTCTATTTCTGGCGGTTGCTCTTGTAACGGGGAGTGGTTCAATCGCCTGGTCTATCATAAAATATAGATTCCTTGATATAAGGTTAATATTAAGGAAAGGAGTTATATATTCTCTTACCTCGGGTCTTCTTGTTGGTGTTTATATAATCATATACAACCAGTTAAAGAGGTTTCTGGAGGGGAATTTACAATTAAAAATACCTGTCCTTGAGATAATTTTCATAATATTAGCCATCGGGTTTTTTCAACCTGTGCTTAACCTTATTGAAAGACTTATAGAATCTCTATTTTCAAGAAATAGATTGAATTATCAGAATGTTATGACAGCATTAAGCAAGGACATAATGAGTATTATGACCTTAAGACTCTTATAAAAAAAATAACAGAAACTCTGAAGGAAAGTTTACTTGTAGAAAATGTGAATTTTCTATTTGAGGATGATTCAGGAAATTTTCGTTTATTTTATTTGAACAGTGATAAATTCAATGAAGAAAAAGTGATTGATAAAAATGGAGAATTATTAAGATTCATCAGGGTTTTAAATGAGCCTATTATGTTCGATGAAGTTTCTGCAAAAGTAAATGATGAAAGAGCGATAGAAATTTTAAGGTCGGTTAATTCTTACCTTCTTGTTCCTTTATCACATCGTGGTTTACTTTCCGGTATTTTAAGCCTTGGTCCGAAAATTTACTCAACAAAATTTACCTATGAAGACAAAACGATGCTTAATGTTCTTTCCAATCAGATGGTTATTGCTCTTGAGAATTCAAAACTTTATGAAGAAAGAATTGAAAAAGAGAAAATAGAAGAAGAACTTTCCCTTGCCAGAGAAATTCAAAAATCTTTACTGCCATCAAAGATACCATCAGGGGAGAATTTTGAGATATCTGCTTTAAGTATTCCCTGTAGGGAAGTAGGTGGAGATTATTTTGATTTTTTTGAATTTCCAGACAATAAATTGGGTATTGCTATAGGAGAT
This sequence comes from Candidatus Zhuqueibacterota bacterium, assembly GCA_003644825.1. Taxonomy (GTDB): domain Bacteria; phylum SM23-31; class SM23-31; order B21-G16; family B21-G16; genus B21-G16. The sequence continues at coordinate 2,248 of QNDJ01000422.1, forward strand.
GTTGCGGGAAAAGGTGTTCCTGCTGCATTGCTTATGTCTAACATTCAGGCAAATATTAGAACCCTTGTCCAGATATATGGATATGAATCTTCTCTGAGAAAAATCGGATTGAATAACATCCTGAATAAAATAAATTTTCAACTCAGGAACTCCACAACTCCGGAAAAATTCATCACCTTTTTTTATGGTGTAATAGATTTTAAAACAGGTGAGCTTTATTACTCAAATGCAGGTCATAATTATCCGATAATTATAAAAGAGGACAAAAAAGATTTTGACCTGAAAATGAAAAGTTTTGCCCTTGGAATTGTAGATAATCCTGATTACAAGGAGAAATCTATTAAATTGGATAGGGGTGATACAGTCGTTTTTTATACTGATGGAATAACTGAAGCTTTTGGCCCCTTTGATGTGGAGTTCGGTGAGGAAAGATTAAAGAAAATTATTAAAATGAATCTAAATAAAAAACCTGAAGAAATTATAAAAATTGTGTATGATGATGTAATTAATTATTCGAAGGGATATTATCCCGTTGATGATATTACTCTTG
>QNDJ01000423.1 GCA_003644825.1 Candidatus Zhuqueibacterota bacterium
ATTCTACTCATAGACTTCTATATTTTCTATATTTCTCTTCCACTTAATAAATAAAGAACAGCCATTCTTATTGCAACTCCATTTGTAACCTGACGCAAAATCAGGGAATGTTTACTATCAGCAACATCTGTATCAAGTTCGATTCCCCTATTAATCGGTCCCGGGTGCATTATTACAAATTCCTTTTTATACTTTGAAAGCCTTTCCTTAGTAATACCAAAAATATCGTGATATTCCCTCAGAGATGGAAAAGTAGCTTTTTTCTGCCTTTCAAGCTGAATTCTTAATACATTGATAACATCAGCAAACTCAAGGGCTTCATCAATAGAATAAAATACTTTAACACCCAATTTATCCATTTCGACAGGAATTAAAGTAGCTGGTCCGCAAACGGCAACTTCTGCACCCATTGTTTTCAGCCCGTGAATATTGGACATCGCAACCCTGCTATGAGCAATATCACCTATAATTACAACCTTTACCCCGGATAAATCTCCAACCTTTTCCCGTAAGGTGTAAATATCAAGTAAACCCTGGGTTGGATGTTCATGACACCCATCTCCAGCATTTATAATTGATGATTTCAATACCCTGGAAAGAAATAAAGGAGCCCCAGGAGACGAATGTCTAATTACCACCATATCAATCATCATTGCCTCAATATTTCTGGCAGTATCTTTCAGGGTTTCTCCTTTACTTAAACTACTGCCAGAAGCACTGAAATTCACAAGGTCTGCTGAAAGCCTCTTCTCTGCCAGCTCAAATGATATTCTCGTCCTTGTAGACGCTTCAAAAAACAGATTAACAACTGTTACACCCGTTAAAGTAGGAACTTTTTTTATGGGCCTATCAAGGATTTCTCTAAAATATTTTGCTGTTTCGAGGATATGTTCAAGGTCCTCTTTTGGAACTCCTTCCAGACCCAGTAGATGTTTTTTTAAAAACTTCATATCTTTATAAAGAATCTATCACATCTTAATGTTAACTTTCAGGTTAATCGGAAATTTCAACCAGATACACAGCATCTTCATCATCAATTTCTCTCATTTTTACCCTGATTTCCTCACCAATGGAAGTTATAACATATTTGCCAACAATATTTGCTTTAATCGGAAGTTCTCTGTGTCCTCTATCTATTAATATAACAAGCTGAATACTTGACGGTCTGCCAAAATCCATTATTGCATCCATAGCCGCCCTTACAGTTCTACCAGTATATAAAACATCATCTATAAGGATTATATCTCTGTTATCAATATCACATGGGATTTTTGTAACCTGTATTTCTGGTTGTTTTAACCTGATTCTGAAGTCATCTCTGTAAAAAGTTACATCAAGATACCCGATAGGAACATCTTTTTTTTCCAGCTCAATAATCTTTTTATGGATTCTATCTGCAATATAAGCACCTCTTGTTCTCATTCCTAAAATCACAATATTATCGACACCTCTATTTTTCTCCAGGATTTCATGAGTGAGTCTGTTCAGGGTTCTTTCAAGCCCGAGTTCATCCATAATTTTAGCTTTAACTTTTGTTTTCATACAAAACTCTAATATAAGATATTTATTAAACTTTGTGGGCGATAGCCGATTCGAACGGCTGACCTCTGGTATGTGAAACCAGCGCTCTAACCTGCTGAGCTAATCGCCCAGTTATATTTCTATCAACTTTTGTTTTACTTCTTCTGGTTCTTCTTTTTCAACTTTTTTGCCTTTTCCCGGGCTTGAAATTACAACTGTTTTAAAACTTTCTTCTATTTCAAATATGATATACCTTTCATCCGTAACAGTCAGGAATGACACTTTTTTATTCTCAAGTTCACCTTGTTCAGAAATAGTTACATACAGGTTGCTGAGCTCTTTTGATTTAAAGGAACTCATCACTTTTTTAGGCTCAATAAATCCTTCTTCCAGCTCCAGAAAAAAAATAAACTCGGATTTCCCTTTTTCTTTAACCTTTTTCAATTCAAGTTTAAAATATTTATCACCTTTTTCATTTTTTCTTTCGAGCAGAAAACTATTATTATCACTGCCAAGATAAGCTTTACCACCAATAAGATTTACAATTTTTTGAGCAAGATCAGGAAAATCCACATCTGCAAGGCTTTTTACTTTCATATTATTGTCTTTTATATATTACTTGATTAAAGCAATGTCATAAAGCATAAGAGTAAAACCATAACCTTTACTTTATTATAATTTTTTTTATAAACTATCTACATTTATTTTCTCTCTATTTTTTAAAAATTTTTTTTGTTCTTCAAGAATAGTGAGTTGTGTTTGAATATTTTTTTCTTCATACCTTTTTAATCTTAACCTATATTTTTCTTCTATCCTTCCTTTGTTTAATCTTTCAATAATCATTTTGTGATATTTTTCATCAATTTCAGCGGTTATATATTTCCTATTTAAAACTTTACAAATTTCTATTTCAGACCCACTTCCTCCGAATAGAATTAATACAATATCATCAGGTATTGTACTTGATTTAATCAGCATTTCAGAAAGTTTCTGTGGTATTTGACAGGAATGAAATGTTTTCTCTTTACTAACATTTTTAACCAGATTAAAATAAAACCAATCATACGGCATTCTTCCTTTTGAACCATTCGCCAAGTTCTTCAAAATACGCCTATCTGTTGGATTTTTGTATGGAACTGCTACGTTGTTTTTATAAAAATTATTATTTTTTGTCTTTCTGCAATGTAGTATACTTCTGTGTGCTGTAGTGAATCGTTTTGGGGTATGTCCTATATTTGTATTATATACCCATACGTAATCATAAACTTCATAAC
>QNDJ01000424.1 GCA_003644825.1 Candidatus Zhuqueibacterota bacterium
GATATACACTTATCCATAATTAAATTTATAGTTTTATTCCGCTCCTACGGATCTCTATTGTTGTTCTTTCTGTCTGCTAAAAGCATTTCTCCCCTAACGGGGCTAATAGAAACAACAAATTTCACGGATTACTCTAATTATATATAAAAATAGTCTCTAATTAAATTTGATTTAATTAAGTTCTGTGTTCATTAAGCATTATTGTTATAATTTCATAAGCAATTCCATAAACAAAACAAATACAACACTAAATGTCATTGCGAGCCCGTACGGGCGTGGCAATCTTTTGATATTCTTTTAATATTTTCATTTCCTGTGTTATAGGTTAATTATTTCATACATGTTTCAATAATAAAAGAGCTCCGATAGGAGCGATATATAACAGTCAGGCAGGGATGCCTGACCTACAATCTCTACAATCTGTGTCCTATTTCATCCGTAGAATGAGTACACGTTCATAAATAGTTTTCACATAGTCAGGAGATTGCTTCTTCCATACGGACTCGCAATGACAGGTGTGGTTTAATATTGAGCTCCGTCAGGAGCGGTATGCACAATCAATTGCTCGGGCAGGGATGCCCGAGCTATGTAAATATTATCTAACTCTTATTTCTGCACCAGAATCAAATTCTGGTGCTGGAACATTTCATTGGTAAGTCATTAAAATGACTGTTTTTAAAAGGATTAATACTTTATTGTTAAACCTATAAAACAGTCTCTTCAGAGACTTCCAGTAGTATATTTGCCACTATCAGAATTTGATTCTGGTAGTGGTATTCTGGTAATATATAAACAACTAATTAAGCGGATTAATCGAAAATTTATATTTAAAAAAGCTGTGTTTGATTCTTAACCGTATGATTGTGAATTCTTTGTGGTTTAATTAAAACATAACATTATAAGAAAGTATCAGGCTGAGAGCTTGAGTTACTCTAACTCTTAATCCAATGTTATATAACAAAAAATACTTACATTTTAATTTAAAATTTTTTTATATTATACAATTATGAAGAGAAGAGATTTTCTTAAAATTGTAAGTGTAGGTTCAATATCCTTGACTTTACCTGGTTCTCTGTCAGTTTTGAAAGGTAGAAAACAAAAACCAAATGTAATTGTTATACTGGTTGATGACCTCGGCTGGAGAGATACAGGTTTTATGGGAAGCAAATATTATGAGACACCCAATATTGACAAACTGGCAGATCAGGGTATAGTATTTACTGATGCCTATTCAAATGCACCGAATTGTGCTCCGACCCGTGCCTGTTTGCTTACAGGTCAGTATTCTCCACGGCACGGAATTTATACTGTTGGCACATCTGCAAGGGGACCATCCCGCCTGAGAAGGTTAATTCCGGTGCCAAATAAAAGGATTTTAAGCCCGAAAGCGATTACAATTGCAGAGGTTTTGAAACAGACTGGATATGCTACTGCATCTATTGGAAAATGGCATCTTGGGAATGACCCTGAAACAGGACCTGAAGCCCAGGGTTTTGATATTAATATCGGAGGTAATAGGTCTGGACATCCCAAAAGTTATTTCAGTCCTTATAAAAATAGGAACCTGAAAGACGGACCAAAAGGAGAATATCTCACTGACAGGCTTACTGATGAAGCAATAAAATTTATTGTAGCAAATAAGGATAATCCATTTTTTCTTTATCTTCCTCATTATGCTGTACACACGCCACTACAGGCAAAAAAAGAAATAATTGAAAAATACAGAAAGAAAAAAGGAAATCAAGTTCAGAATAACCCTGTATATGCTGCAATGATAGAAAGTGTGGATATGAGTGTCGGGCGAATTATGAATAAACTTGATGAACTGGGATTAACAGAAAACACAGTAGTTTTCTTCTTTTCGGATAATGGTGGTAATGGAAGGGTGACTTCTAATGAACCTTTAAGAGGTTCAAAAGGAATGCTTTATGAGGGTGGTATCAGGGTTCCTATGATTGTCCGATGGCCTGGTAAAGTAAAGCCCGGTACTCTCTGTGATACTCCGGTAATTGGAACTGATTTTTATCCTACAATACTTGAAATAACTGGAGCAGAACCACCAGTTAATCATATAATTGATGGAGAAAGCCTTATACCTCTTTTTCTGCAGAAAAGAAAATTGAAGAGAAAGGCGATATTCTGGCATTTTCCAGCTTATCTTGAAGCATATAGAGGTATGAAAGGTGCCTGGAGAACTACACCAGCAGCCGCAATTCGACAGGGAAACTGGAAATTGATGGAATTCTTTGAAGACGGTAAATTAGAACTTTATAACCTGAAGGAAGATATCGGGGAAAAGAATAACCTGGTTGACAAGATGCCTGAAAAAGTGAAAGAACTGCACAGTATTATGCTTGAATGGCGAAAAAATATAAATGCACCTGTTCCAATACAGAGAAATCCTGAGTATAAGAAATAACCTGACTTAATATCCAGAATTAAATTCTGGTAGTATTATTCTCCAGTATTTAATAAGTTTGATAAAGTAAAGGATTATATATACTACTCTGATTTTTCGTTTTAATTATAGTTTTAAGTATTTGTATGAAAAAACATTCTTTTTTTGCTATCTTCCTGACATTATTGTTAATGGATTATTTTTATTTATCTTTATTATAAATTAACTTTTTTGTACTGCTTCCATCGAAACTCAATTGTTATCTTTTTCCTTTTAGCTATATCGGGGTTTTAAAGAAATAACGATGCTGGTGCTCATAATAACAATTTAGGTTTTGATAAAAAGCTCTATCAGATGAGAGGTGTTTGTTGAATACTGTATTCCAGCA
>QNDJ01000425.1 GCA_003644825.1 Candidatus Zhuqueibacterota bacterium
ACTTGAAAATGTATACTAAATATTTATTTTTTTTATCCTTAATTTTACTGGTCAATTGTGCTTTACGTAAAATTCCATCTTCTTCAGAGATTAATCCTTACTGGAAAAAGGTTGAACTCCCCTTTAATCTAAATAGCTGGGGTATAATGAATCTTGATTTCTTCGATACAGTTAACGGGTGGGCTGTTGGAATAGAAGGCCTTTACTCAAAAAATAATAGAAAAGGATTTATCCTTAAATTCGATGGTTCAAGCTGGAATTTTTGTGATTTACCCGAAATCAGTAATGATTGGATTCTCTGGGGAATAAAAGTGATAAATCCTTATAATATATGGGCAGTAGGTGCAGATTTTAAAAACAACAGTGAAAACCCTGACGCTCTAATCATCCATTATAATGGAACCATCTGGGAAAAAACTATCCCTGACGACAGTAAAGAAAATATTAAGGGTATAATTAAATCAATCGATTTTTCAAATGACAGCCAAGGATGGGCAGTGGGCACTCAATCTAATAGGGGAGTTATTCTGAATTACAAAAACTCAGAGTGGAAAATATATCAATTTGAAAAAAGAAAATACGCTTACTGGGGATTAACCTCTGTAGTCTTTGATAAAGGTAATAGCTGGTGGATTAGCGGATGGGATATCAGCTCAGGATTTCTTGGTTTTCTCCTGAAATTTGAAAATAATGAATGGGTTGAAAAATTCCCTGAAAAAATAGATTTCGAATATTCCATTAACTCGTTCTACTTTGTATCCCCGAATGATGGATGGGCAGCAGGAAGATACCAGATCACAGGAAATCTATCAAAAGGTTTAATACTTCGATACGAAAACAATACCTGGTACAAATGGGGGCTGGCAGGTCATCCTTTCAATGATGTAGAATTTTTTTCAGTTTTCCCCATTCAAAATAATGAACTATGGGCTGCAGGTGGAATTGACCTGCCATACATTGCCCATTACAGGAATATTTCAAAAGAATATGAAGGCGAGTTTATAAACCTGAAAATTAAAAACGGTATCATACGTTCAATTTATTTTACTTCAAAAAATACAGGATGGGCTGCAGGTGCAGACTTCTCCAGTGGTGAAAGTAAATCAACCGGATTGATACTAAAATATGAAAAACTACCCTTATAATTTGTAAATTTATGGAGGTTATTATGAAAAATAAAATATTAAAAATCGTCGTATTATCTTTCACTATTATAATTCTGCTTTCCACTCTAATCTATTCACAGCAAGTAAAAACCGAATATCTTAAAGGTGCTTATCGATACGAAAAAAATGGCTGGATTTTCATTCATCTGGAAGGTGAGCCATTTCAGATAGGATACCAGCATGGTTACCTCTTATCCAAAGAGATTGCCCAGACTATACAAAACATCAAATATTACCTTGAAAATATCGTGGGAAAGCCCTGGAGTTATTTCAGAAACGTTGTCGAAAAAATTCACGAAGTAAAAACACCTCTTGAATATAAACAGGAAATGAAGGGTATCTCAGCTGCATTAAACGATAAAGGATATAAGGAATTTGATTATTTAGATATTGTTGCAATAAACAACTGGCTTCAGATAGCCTGGTACTATATTCCCTGGGAAGAACAAAAACTTGAAAAAAAATCTTATATGTTTCAGGAAAAATGTAGTGCTTTTATTGCAACAGGAAATGCAACTTTCGATGGCAGAATAGTAATGGCACATAACTCCTGGCTCGATTATATAGTTTCACAATACTGGAACATCATAGTTGACTTGAACCCTGTAAATGGCCACAGAACAATGGCTCAAACATTCCCGGGATGCATTCATAGTGGACCTGACTGGATTATGAACGATAATGGAATAATGGTAACTGAAACAACAATGATAGGCTTCTATGGTTTTGACCCCGATGGTATTCCAGAATCCGTAAGACTCAGAAAAGCTACTCAGTATGCAAACTCAATTGATGAATGGATTAACATTATGCTTGAAGGTAACAATGGAGAATATGCTAATGATTGGCTCATTGGAGATAGAAAAACAGGAGAAATTGCACGTCTGGAGCTCGGGCTTAAACATTACAAAGTCTGGCGAACTTTTGATGGATATTTCGTTGGAAGTAATATTGCAAGAGATAAAGATGTAAGAAAATTTGAAACCACATTCGATTATAGTGACCCAAGTTCGACTTCTTACGCAAGATGGGCTCGATGGCAACAACTTATGAAGCAATACTATGGAACAATTGATACTGAACTGGCTAAAAGATTTCTTGCGGACCATTTTGATACTTTCGGTGAAAAATACCGTCCTGGTTCAACTTCTATATGTGGGCATATTGAAGATGACCCAAAAGGAATGCCTGCTTTTGGCCCGGGTCCATACTATCCTTCAGGCGCATTCGACGCAAAAACTATGGATTCAATCAATAACATAAGATGGGAATTCTGGGTAAAATGGGGACATCCCTGCGGAACAGATTTCATTGCTGATAAATTCCTAAAAAAACATCCTGAATACAGTATACAGAAACCTCAACTGAATGATATTATCAGCAAACCTTGGACTTTGATAGCTCCGAAAAAATAGAAAAATTTTAAACAGGTTGTTTTGTGAAATTACAGAAAATTTATTACTGTTATCAATAAGAACAGACAGGTTGTTTTTATATTTAATAACCAGAGAATAAATTTTTTCTTAAAATTAAGAAAAAATCAGACTATATCATACTTTGTAATTTTTGTCTATTTTCTTTAATTTTAACAAAAACAAAATAATACATTAATTATTAAT
>QNDJ01000426.1 GCA_003644825.1 Candidatus Zhuqueibacterota bacterium
ATATTAACCTTTGTTTTAAAGATCAAATAGTTATAAAAGAGGAAACATAAAGGGGGAATAATGTCAGATAATGGTATTATATCCGGTCTGGATATAGGAACAACAAAAATAGGGGTTATAATAGCCGAAAAGGAATCATCAGGTGGGATAAAAATTCTGGGAGTTGGTAAGAGCCCTTCTGAAGGTCTGAGAAGAGGAGTCGTTGTAAACCTCGACAAAACGGTTCGGTCAATTGAAAAGGCTGTTGAAGAAGCTGAATTAATGGCAGGTGTAGAAATAAATGAAGTATATGCAGGTATTGCAGGTGACCATATAAGAAGCCTGAACTCAAGAGGAATAGTTGCAGTATCAAGAAATGACAATGAAATAACCAAAGATGATGTAAGAAGGTCTATAGATGCTGCAAAAGCAATCGCGCTCCCTATGGATAGAGAGATAATTCACATAATACCTCAGGAATTCATAGTTGATGACCAGGATGGAATAAAAGAACCAGTAGGGATGTCTGGAGTAAGGCTGGAAGTTGATGCTCATATTGTAACTGGAGCAGTTACTTCAGCTCAGAACATCTACAAAAGCGTTCAAAGGGCTCATTTGAAAGTAAAAGACCTTGTTTTAGAACCTTTAGCCTCCAGTTATGCTGTTCTGGATGATGATGAAAAAGAATTAGGTGTTGGATTACTGGATATTGGTGGTGGCACTACTGATATAGCCATTTTTTTTGAAGGAAGTATTCGTCATACTGCTGTTATCGGTCTTGGTGGAAAAAATATTACAAATGATATCGCTCTTGGCTTGAGGACACCGGTAGAACAGGCAGAAAAAATTAAAATTGAACACGGATGTTGTTTCCAGGGATTAATAAACGAAGGTGAGACCATCGAGGTACCCGGTGTTGGCGGAAGAAACTCCAGAGAAGTCTCAAAATCTGTGCTTACAGGTATAATTCAACCGAGAATGGAAGAAATTTATACTCTTGCCCTTAGAGAAATAAAAAGGTCTGATTATCTTGATCTATTAACAACAGGAATAGTAATAACTGGAGGCACTGCATATCTGCCTGGTGCCCTTGAACTGGCAGAACGGGTTTTTGATATGCCTGTTAAAATTGGTATACCGAATGGATTGAGTGGATTAATTGATTCTGCAAGGCATCCTATGTATTCCACTGGTGTTGGTCTGGTTATATATGGTGTGAAACACGAGCATCAAAACCCGGAGCTATATAATGGAGACGATTCAAAAATTTTTGAGAGAATTTTGTCTCGAATGAAAAAGTGGTTCGGTGAATTCTTTTAAAACGAAATCCAATTGGAAAGGGATAGATAGAGCAACAGTTGGGGCATGTCTAAAAAGTTGATTTTAGTAATTAATACACATACTTTTTAGACAGCCCCACAGCAGTAATCGAGATTAATTATGAGAAAATATTTCTATTCATTTGAACATGGAAAAAAATGTTTGCATAAAAAAGTAATTTTTGTTGGTTATCAGGAAACCCTGGAAGAAGGTAAATTCTTGAAACTCTATAGATGTTTGTTATGTAATTCTACAATTACTTTAAATAGTAAAAAAGTAAGTAAGGTTTAAATTTTTAATAAAGAAAGGAGGATACTATGACCTTCGAATTTGAAGAAAATCACACTGTAGGAGCAAAGATGAAGGTTGTTGGGGTTGGAGGAGCTGGTTGTAATGCGGTAAATGGAATGATTGAACAAAGACTTGATGGTGTTGAGTTCATATCTGTCAATACAGACCTTCAGGCACTGGAATACAATAAAGCATCTTATAAAATCCAGATTGGTAAAAATGTTACCAAAGGACTGGGAGCCGGTGCCAACCCCGAAATCGGTAGAAAAGCCATTGAGGAAGACAAGGAACTAATAATTAATTCTCTTTCAAATACTGATATGGTTTTTATAACGGCTGGAATGGGTGGAGGTACAGGAACAGGAGCGGCACCAGTTATTGCAGAAATCGCAAAAGACCTCGGCGCATTAACTGTTGGGATTGTTACAAAACCTTTTCATTTTGAAGGAAGAAAAAGAATGAAAAGAGCTGAAGAAGGTATTGAAGAAATGAAAGAAAAAGTTGATACTTTAATTATAATTCCGAATAATAGACTGCTTTCGGTAGTGAGTAAAGATACCCTGTTACATGACGCATTTAAAACTGCTGATATGATTCTTACACAGGCAACAAGGGGAATATCAGACCTGATAAACATACCCGGACTGATTAACCTTGATTTTGCAGATGTAAAATCAGTTATGTATGGCATGGGGGATGCATTATTTGGAATAGGTAGTGCTTCGGGTGAAAAACGGGCTGTAGAAGCCGCACACAATGCTATTTCAAGCCCATTGCTCGAGGATGTATCCATCAACGGCGCCGAAGGTGTCCTTATTAATATTACCGGTGGTAGAGATTTAACCCTGTTCGAAGTTAATGAAGCTACTTCTGTTATTTTTGATGCTGCTGGCTCCGATGCAAACATAATATTTGGTGCGGTCATCGATGAAATGATGAAAGATGAAATAAGAATTACCGTTATTGCTACAGGATTCAATAAATACAACAGAAAAATTATAGATAAAACTGAAACAAGATTTATAGATTTTACAAGAAATTCCTCAAAAATTCTGGAAAGACCAACTTTCGCAAGAAATAATAAATCAAACAAAAATGTAATTCTAAATAAAGAAAAAGAGGAGGTTGAAGCGTTCATTTCTGATGATCTGGATATCCCTACGTTTTTGAGAAAACAGATGGATTGATTATAAA
>QNDJ01000427.1 GCA_003644825.1 Candidatus Zhuqueibacterota bacterium
AATATATAACTAAAAATTACATTAAAAAAAAAAATAAGCCTCAAATTAAACTAAAAATTAAAGGCATATAAAAAACAGGAGATGTACCAGATTAATATCTACAAAAGATTTTTTTATTTGACATTTTTGCAATAATTATAAATATTATATAATATGCCTGTAAAAATAATCAAAACGGCCTGCCCGAGGAATTGCTACAGCACCTGCAGTATGCTCGCTTATGTAAAGAATGGTAAATTAATTAAAGTTGAAGGTAATCCAGAAAATAAGGCTACAAAAGGAACTTTATGTCTTAAAGGATTAAGTTATGTTCAGAGGGTTTATTCTCCTGATAGATTGAAATATCCTATAAAAAGAACAGGAAAAAGAGGAGAAGGAAAATGGAAAAGAATTTCCTGGGATGAAGCGTTCGATACCATAGTCAATAAACTAAAATATATCAAAAAACATTATGGAGAAGAAGCTGTTTTATTTTATTATGCATCCGGGACTAAGGGTATACTGAATCAATTTTCAACGGCTTTCTGGAGAATGTATGGAGGGTATACAGGCACCTATGGAGATTTATGCTGGCCTGCTGGATTAGAAGCAGTAAGGTTAACCTTTGGCGAAGTTAAACATTCGGTTCCCTGGGATATTCTCAACTCAAAATTAATTATTATGTGGGGCAAAAATCCTGCTGAAACAAACATTCACCAGATGTCCTTTATTATAGACGCTCGAAAAAAAGGAACAAAAATTATTGTAATCGACCCCATAAAAACAACAACAGCACTAAAAGCTGATATATATATCCCGATAAAACCAGGAACAGATTCAGCCCTTGCAAACGCCATTGCCAGATTTCTTATAAATAACGAACTTTACGATAAAGATTTTGTAAACAAATACGTTCTTGGTTTTGAAAAATACCGGGATATGGTCTCAGAATATTCACCAGAATTCGTAGAAAAAATCACGGATATTCCTGCTAAAAAAATAATTGAACTTGCTCTTACTTATGGAAAAATAAAACCTGCATCAATAACTTTTGGTTATGGTCCTCAGAGATATACAAATGCAGGGCAGTCAGTCAGAGCTGTAGCCTGTCTTCAAGCCCTGACGGGCAATATCGGGATTCCCGGTGGCGATTTTTATTATGCAAATCTACAAACTGATAAAATACCCCGGATTGAATTACCCGAAAAATCACAAAAAGAGAGAATTTCAATACCAGTTGCAGAACTGGGTGAAGGAATTCTGACTGCAGACAACCCTCCGGTAAAGATGATGTGGATTGAAAGAGGTAATCCTGTAACTTCAAATCCTGATGTTAATAAAATAATCAAAGCATTTAAAACTATTGATTTTATAGTTGTTGTAGACCAGTTCATTACTGATACAGCGAGTTATTCTGATATTATTCTTCCTGCAAAAACAATGTTCGAACAAACAGATTTAATTGGTGCATACTGGCATTCTTATCTTCAACTTAAGAAAAAAGCAATTGAGCCTTACTTCGAAAGCAAACCTGAAACAGAAATCTACAGAGAACTGGCAAAAAGATTAAACCTTAATTATAAATTTTTCCCTGAAAATACAGAAGAATTTCTAAAAAATTTTGTTGAAAAAATTCCTGGTATAACCTGGGATATGCTGGAAAAAGGGCCTGTGCTTGCCCCCTGGACTCAAGAAGTAGCATGGAGTGATTTCAAATTTCCGACACCCTCAGGTAAAATAGAGTTCTACTCAGAACAAGCGCAAAATCTGTGGAAAATCAATCCCTTACCTGTCTATCATCCCTCAGCAGTTCATAAAAATTCTCTAACAAAATATCCTCTCCATCTAATAACAACCCATTCCAAAAATAAAATTCATTCTCAGTTTAACAACCTTGAATTCATTTCAGAGATAAATCCTTCACCAGAAGTCGAAATACATATAGATGATGCTATCGAAAGAAACATAAGTGATGGAGATCCTGTAAGAATCTTCAATGAAAGGGGTGAGTTAAAAATTATTGCAAGGCTTACTTACCGAATTAAAAAAGGAGTAGTAAATATTCACGAGGGATGGTGGATTAATGAAGGTGGAACAGTTGATTTTCTTTCTGCTGATAGAATTACTGATATAGGTTTTGGAGCCGCTTTCCATGATTGTATGGTTCAGGTGGAGAAAATTCAATGAAAAAACAACTGGGTTTTCTTGTTGATGTAAATCGATGTGTAGGATGCAATACCTGCGAAATTGCCTGTAAACAGGAGTATAATATTTCACCAGGGATTAAATGGCGAAGAACATATACTGTAAACCCTGAAGGTCATCCAGAATTTCCAACTTACTATTTCTCTTTAGCCTGTAACCACTGCAATAATCCTTTATGTTCAAAGGGATGCCCGGCAGGTGCCTACACAAAAAGAGAAAAAGATGGTATCGTAATACATAACCAGGATAAATGCATTGGTTGTAGATACTGTACCTGGAACTGTTTTTACGGAACACCCCAATTTAATAAAGAAAAAGGTAGAGTAGAAAAATGCAACCTCTGTTATGAAAGAATCGATAAAGGTCTTGAACCTGTGTGTGTTATCGCCTGTCCAGTTCAAGCACTAAAATTAATAGAAATTGAATCCAATAAATATGATGATATTATCCCCGGGTTTAGAAGGTTAAATTTCAGACCTTCTGTTAAATTCATTCTTCCTGAAAACAAAACAGAAAAAGAAATTATATTAAATTATGTCAATAAAATTAAATCAAAATAAAAACAGATTAAAAGAATTATCTTTAATAATTTTCTCATT
>QNDJ01000428.1 GCA_003644825.1 Candidatus Zhuqueibacterota bacterium
AAGCAAAAAAACATTATTTTAGCCTGAATAAATACGATTCAATCGATCAAACTGTAGAAGATATTAAAAAATCTTTAGGTAAACTAATTGAAAAAAAGTCTATATATGGATTCATCATAATTCCGAAAGACATATTTAAATCTAATACTGTTGAATATCACGCAAGAAGTGTATCAAGTTTTATCGATAACGAAAGAATATCGGGTGCTATATCGAAAGTTGTTAACAAAAAAAGGCTGGAACAGGAAGGGTTAGACCCGATAAAAGTTGAAAATTTAACAAAACGAATAAATTTAAAAGCAATAAAATTCGGGGCACCAGGTGAAACAGAAGAAAAAGGACAAACTTTTGCAATAACATATATTCTTGTTATGATTATATATATGTCTGTTCTTTTATATGGAATAGCGGTTCAGAGAAGTGTCCTTGAAGAAAAAAGCTCCAGAATTGTTGAAATAATTATATCTTCAGTAAAACCTTTTCAACTAATGCTCGGAAAAATCCTCGGGGTAGGAACTGTAGGATTAACACAGTTTATAATCTGGGGAATCTTTGGAATAGGTTTATCAAAGTATTCAAAGGAAATTGTCAGTTTTTTCTCTAAAGAAGCAGCTGAGGCTATGCCCGGCATGATTTCAATACCTGCTCACATTTTCATATTTTTTATAGTATACTTCATTCTTGGCTATTTTATGTTTGCCTGTTTTTATGCGGCTATAGGGTCAATGGTTAATACTGAAGAAGAAGCTCAACAACTTCAAATCCCGATAATCGGTTTCTTAGTAATTCCTATTTTACTGCTTATGTATATAATTAATAGCCCTGACAGTACTGTCTCGGTTGTATTATCTTTAATACCTTTTTTTACACCTATATTGATGTTTTGCAGGATCTGTGTTTTAACACCACCAGCTTTAGAGATTGCCATTTCAATACTAATTCTTACAGGTACCATAGTTTTATTAATATGGCTTGTCTCAAAAATATACAGGGTAGGTATATTAATGTATGGTAAAAAACCTACGTTTGCAGAAGTCGTTAAATGGATTAAATACTCCTGATGTTTTACAATCTAATCTGGAGGTCAATTATGGAATTTCTACTTTTTGAAAAGATTATTCTTCTGATATTAATACTTTTATCTATCATAATTTTCCTTTTACAGGTTAGAAAAATAATTAATAACCTTCGGCTTGGAAAATATGAAAACCGATTCGATAAAGCAGGAAAAAGATTAAAAAGATTTCTATCACAGGTTATATTTCAATCGAAAGTTATAAGTAATAGACCAATAGTTGGTTTCTCTCATGCCCTTGTTTTCTGGGGATTTCTCTTTTTTCTGTTAGGAACTCTGAATCATTTTGCAACTGGTTTTGGAGGAACATTATTCGGTTATGGACTCTTTAATGAAATTTACTCATCGATTTTAACAATAATATCTATTTTAGTTCTGATTGGAATTATATCCCTTGCTGTAAGAAGATATATTATAAAATCTCCCTGGCTTACCTATCCGTCACCAGAATCTGGAATTATTATTTCCCTGATTGGAATATTAATGGTTACATATCTCATTTTAAGGTTTTATCATAACGGAACAGTACTAAAAACCAGCTGGTGGATTCATTCGATTACAATATTATTTTTTCTTGATTATATTCCGATGTCAAAACATCTTCATCTTATGGTATGTCCATTCAATGAGTTTTTCAAATCCTTTACTCTTGCAGAAATAAGACCCCTTGACCTCGAGAACTTAGAGAAAGAAGATTTTGGAATAAACTTAATTTCAGATTTTTCCTGGAAGGATATACTTGATGGATACGCCTGCATCCTGTGTGGTAGATGCACCGAGCAGTGCCCAGCTTATAATAGTTCAAAAGAGCTTAATCCAAGAGAAATTGTGCTCTCTGTAAAAGAAGCAGTCAGAAAAAGAAAAATAGATAAACCACTGGTTGAAAATTTCATTCCAGCAAAAGTACTATGGCAATGTACCACCTGTGGAGCCTGTGAATCGATATGCCCGACCGGAGTAGAACATCTGCCAAAAATCATCGGTTTAAGAAGATTTCAGACCGCTGAATCAAAGTTCCCTTCCGAAGCATCAACCGTATTTAAAAACCTTGAAAAAAATTTCAACCCATGGAATTACAACCCGGAAAATAGAAATGATATTATAAAAAAACTCAACATTCCCTTATACAAAAAAGATGAAACTGAGTATCTATTATGGATGGGATGTTTCTCCAATTATGATCAGGAATATCAGAAGGTGCTTTCTGCCCTGATAAATGTATTATTCGCAGCAAAAGTAAATTTCGGAGTTCTTGAACAGGAAAAGTGCTGTGGAGAACCTGCAAGGAGACTCGGTAATGAATTTCTTTTCCAGTCTCTTGTTGCTGAAAATATAGAAGTATTGAATAGTTTAAATGTGAAAAAAATCATTACAGCTTGTCCCCACGGATATAGAATCCTGAAGGAAGAATATAAAGATTTCAATGGTAATTTTGATGTATTTCACCACTCCTTTTTTATTTATGAACTTATAATGAATGGAAAACTAAAGTTAAAACATAATAATGAAATATCCGCAGTGTATCAGGACCCCTGTTATCTCTCAAGATATGCCAATATTACCGCAGAACCAAGAAAAATAATTACAAAAACCGGAATCAACCTGAAAGAATTGAAGAGAACAAAAAACAAATCTTTTTGCTGCGGAGGTGGTGGAGGAACTTTCTTTCTTGAAGAAACTGAAGGCTCAAGAATCAATCAT
>QNDJ01000429.1 GCA_003644825.1 Candidatus Zhuqueibacterota bacterium
AGTTTTAATTTCCTTTTTTAAAAGGAGGATAATTTATGTCTGAAGAAAAAGACGAAAACATTCAGGAAGAAAAAAAGCCTCAGACTCCAGATGAAGAAGAAAAGAAAGATGAAGAAAAAGAAACAAAAACGGAAAAAGAAAGAATGGAACCGAAAAAATTATACAGATCAAGAAAATATAGAGTATTTACCGGAGTTTGTGGAGGGATTGGTGAATATTTCAATATTGATCCTAACATTGTGAGGTTTTTGTGGATTATTTCCTGTTTAGCAGGAGGGTTTGTAGGAATTCTGGGGTATATTATAGCAATAATAATGATTCCTGAAGCACCCGCTGGTGCTGAAACCAGAGTAAAAGTTCAAACAAAAACTTCAAGAGAAATCGGAATTATAATTGGAGCAGTATTGATATTTTTAGGGGTAATTTTTTTATTTGATAGATGGATGTTCTTTTACTTCCCGTACAGATTTTCAAGATTCTGGAGATTCAGATATTTTGATTTTGAGTATCTATTACCTTTTGTCATAATATTGATGGGAATACTATATATACTGTATGTCTACAGACGAAATCATATAAAAGAAGAAAATATAAGGGAAGGTTTATCATTCAAAGGGAAAACCCTTAAAAGGTCAAGAAAAGATAAAAAAATTACAGGAGTATGTGGCGGAATTGCAGAGTATTTTGAGGTTGATTCTACGATTATAAGACTGCTTTACATACTGTTAACATTATTTTCAGGAATATGGATTGGTATAATAATATATATTGTTCTATCGATAATAATGCCACAGGAAATTATCCAGATTAAGGGAGAAAAAAAATGAGTAATAGAAGAAATAGAACAATTATCCCGGGATTAATTCTAATAATAATTGGCATATTACTGCTAATACATAAATTCGAAGTGATATACTTTGATTGGGAAATTTATTTTCCATTAATAATTGCATTAATAGGTCTTCTTCTATGGGTAAATGCTATTATAAAAAGAGAAAAAAAGGGTGTATTCATAGGAACAATATTTCTTATTATAGGTGGATTTTTTTACCTGAGAAACTCTGAAATAATCCCTTATTTTTATATGGAGGAAATATGGCCAATATTTATAATTTCGATAGGTGTTGGATTTTTTGCAATTTTTATATTTGAACCAAAAAGATGGGGGGTACTTTTTACAGGAGCATTGATTTCGTTGATAGGAATTTATTTTTTATTAGAAAGAATGTTCTATATAAGAAGGGCAATTTTAGAAGAAATATTTAGCTACTGGCCGGTAATACTAATAGTAATTGGAGCAATAATATTGGTGAATAATTTATTAAAAAAGCCACAAAATAACCAGAAGGATGAAAATATAATAGAAAATAAATAATACAGCTTCTTTTATGTAAATTATATATTTTTATATGCATATTGTAAGACCTTACCTCTGGATATGATTTTTTCACCAAACCTTTCTTTCAAACTGTCAAGAACAGGATATAACCTTTCAGTTTTTGAGTTGTAAAAAAATAATTCTTTTTGAATAGAAGGATTACCAGAGGTATCAAAGATTGACAAAAGGGAGGAAAGGGAAATTCCAATTAACCTTATTTTTTCTTTTTTATTATAAATTTTATTAAATAGAGCCTTTGAGTGAAAAAATATCTCTTCATCTTTGTATATGAAGTTGGGGAAAGATTTTTGATGAGTAGTTGTAAAGAATCCTTTATACCTTAATTTTAAAGTTATGGTTTTTGCTCCCAGCCTTTTTTCTCTTAGCCTTTTACCAGTTTTCTGAGACAGATTCATCAATTCTGAAAAGATATAGTCAATGCTATCAGTATCTTCAGGAAAAGTATGTTCGTTTCCTATTGATTTTTCGTGTTCTTTTTTGTCCAGAGGAATAATTTCAATGTTTTTGTTCTTTTCTTCACCTTTTGCTATTCTCTGTATAAGTTCTCCGTTTATCCCAAACCACTGCTTTAATACTTTTGTTGGTGTATTTGCAAGTTCTCCGATGGTCTTTATCCCCAGCCTGTTCAGTACTTTTTCAGATTTTTTTCCGATTCCCCACAGCTTTGAAACCGGAAGGTTAAATATAATTTTATCGACCTCATCGTCTTTAATAATTGTAAGCCCGTCGGGTTTTTGTAACCCCGATGCTATCTTGGCAAATACTTTATTTGGTGCGATTCCTATAGAACAGGTTAGCTTCAGCTTTTCCCGGATTTCTTTTTTTATTAAGAGAGCAATTTTTTCCTCATTTCCGAGCATGCCGATGCTTCCCGTTATATCTAAATATGCTTCATCTATGCTAACAGGTTCAACAAGGGGTGTAAACCTGTTCCAGATTTCAAGGAGTTGCCAGGCAGTATAGAGATATTTTTTTCCGTATGTTCTCAGGAATATCGCTTTTGGGCATCTTTTTTTTGCTTCAGAGATTGGCATTCCTGAAGTTATACCTGATTTTCTCGCTTCGTAGGAACAGGTTGCAACAACACCTCTACTTCCGGGTATTCCTCCAACTATGACGGGTTTTCCTTTTATAGAAGGCAGGTCTCTCTGCTCTATTGATGCAAAAAATGCATCCATATCGATGTGCATTATTCTTTTTTTATTTATCCATCCAGACATACTCTCGAAAGTTCCCAGTTCATATTCCTCGAATCGAAAACAATTTCAAAGCAGTCAGGACCCTCAGACATAACTGAATAATGATATAAGCGGTTTATTCCCTCATCACAAACCCAGACACCATTTATTCTTGTAATTCTGTATACTCTCTCATTC
>QNDJ01000430.1 GCA_003644825.1 Candidatus Zhuqueibacterota bacterium
AAAGATGCCTGGTCTACAATCTTTGTTGAATAATACCTATAAAACGGGAATCATTGCCTTTTAATAAATATTTTCAAACATACATTAATGCCAGGAACTACAAATCTTTTATTTTATGACGTTTTTATGAAACTTTTTTTCATTTTATCCTTTTTGCTACAAACATTTCACTCTTACAGATTTTTAAGGGAACAACGAATTACACGGATTACTCTAATTTTTATCTATGTTTTTTCTGACCGTATGGTTACGTTTTATAAATCAGATTTGTAGAGCAGGTACCTGCTCTATTCATATTATTGAAAAGATTGCTTCGCCCCGTATGGGACAAGCAATGACAGGTATATTGACACTATCATTGAAAGCAAAAAAATATAAAGAAATATATTCTGTATCAACCATAAAAATTCTATCATTATATGAGTTTCTTGCATAAAATCACATGCAGGGATAACTATACTATGATACGTTTTAAAAACCGGTAATTTAAATTTCATAAGAAACGATATTTTTGATTGTTTTCAATCGTAAATTTTATTACATTTTTTTAAAAAATATTAATAGAGGAGAAATATGGAGTATAAAGATTCTGTTTACAGGGCAATAAAAATTATCCAGTTATTTTCATTTGGAAGAAAACAGACTATAAATGATATTTATGAGAAGTTTGAAAGAAATGTAAAAAAACGGACACTTCAGAGAGATTTAATTCGCATTTCTGATGCTGGAATACCCTTAGTTTCTGAAAAAGGAAAGAGAAATGAGAATATCTGGTCAATTGACCCTGCTTTTTATCGATTTTTTCCGACTTCCATTTCTCTGAATGAATATATTGTGGCGAACTTTATGAAAAGGGCAATACCTGTTTTCAAAAATACACCTGTAGAAAAAGATTATTTGAATCTCCTGGACAAAATGGAGCAGTTACTTTCCAGTGACCTTATTGAAACAGTAGATTCATCTGAAAATCTAATCGAAGAGGTTTTTGATACACTGGAATTTGGTTACTATGATTACAGTCAGGAATACGGTAAAATTCAAATTATAATAGATTCAATCCTAAATAGAAAAATACTCGAAATAACCTATAAAAGCCTTCGCAGTAAAGCTCTGAAAACATACCGGTTGGAACCATATAAAATCCTGAATTATCGTGGAGCACTTTATCTGGTAGCTTTCAGGAGAGAACAAAAAGAATTCAATCATTTTGCTCTGCAGCGGATATATGAATTGAAAACCATTAACGGTACTTTTGTAAGAGACCAGAAGTATAATGAACGACAGTATGTAAAAGATAGATTCGGCTTATCCGCAGTTAAAGCTGAAAAAGTAATTCTACATATTGATAAGGATATAGTTCCTCATATCAAAGGAAGAGTGTGGCACAGGTCTCAAAAAGTAATAATGAATCCTGATGGTTCAATGAAATTGCAAATGAAAGTTACAATGTCGGATGAATTAACAGGATGGATACTGCAATGGAGAGGTTATATAACAGTTATAAAACCAGAAAAACTTAAAGATGAAATCAAAAAAATAACAGAAAAAATGTGTAAAAAATTTTCATAACGACACTATTTGACTGACTAATCATTAAATTTACTCCTGTGTAACAATAAAACACAGGAGTTTTTTATGGAAGAAATAATAAAAGATTATTTATCAAAACTGGCATTTGGGGAAATACAGAAATACCAGAATATGGTAGTTATTCCGGTATTTTCTCCGATTACCAACAATCTGCAATACATTACTTTAAAAGAAGCTATTAAAAAAAAGAAGCTGGTTGTTAAAGAAGTAAGCATTAGCGGTTCTGTTCCAACACTAAAAGTTACCAATAAGGCTAATATCTGTGTTCTTATACTTGATGGTGAGGAACTTGCTGGTGCTAAACAGAACAGGATAGTCAATACATCTATCTTACTGAAAAGGAAATCTAAAACTACAATTCCTGTAAGTTGCACTGAACAGGGCAGATGGTCATATACTTCAAGAAGGTTTGATGATTCTGATTTCATTGCCTTTCAGGAGTTAAGAAAGAAAAAAACAGCTTCTGTGAGTGATTCCCTGAAATACAGAAACCAATTTATAGCAGACCAGTATGAAGTCTGGAATGAAATAAAAATGAAATTTGCACAGACAAAAACAAGTTCCCCCACAGGAGCAATGAAGGATGCTTTTGAATCCAGTAAAGATAACCTTGATAATTTTCTAAATGCATTTAAATGCGAACCTGAACAAAAAGGATTATTTGTTATTATTAATGGAGAAGTGGCTGGCATGGATGCTGTCTCCCTTGAATCTGCATATAAAGTGCTTCATCCAAAACTGGTAAAAAGTTATGCTATGGATGCAATGATGAGAAACGAAAAAGAAAACAATGGTGAACCAATGAAAAAAGCAAAAGATTTTCTTGACAATGCTGCAAAATGTGAGGATAAAAAATACAAATCAATTGGCAACGGCTGGGATTACAGGCTTGAAGGAAAAAATATCGTCGGTTCAGCTCTTCTGTATAAAGAAACAGTTGTTCATATATCTTTATTCAATTTCAAAAAAAGTGATAGAATAGTTAGATTTCCAGGCAGGTTCAGATGCTTTAACAACGGAATTATATTTTAGAAACAGAATATGAAAGGTAGGTTATTGGAGTTTTTATTTAATTTTTTCTTCTATTATATGTTGAAGAGATAAATTTTCCTATGATACTTACAAAAGAAATTACAAAATGAGTTAGGAAAAAGTTAATAGATAAAAAGAAGAAAAAATAGTAA
>QNDJ01000431.1 GCA_003644825.1 Candidatus Zhuqueibacterota bacterium
GTAAAAAAGAGTCCACAGAACCCGGTTCCAATCTATTAGGAAACTGGGATTTATTAAGTATTTCTTATGTAGAACAGGGTCAAACTATAGAATTAACTCCACCTGCTGTTGCAGGAAGTATAGTTTTTACAACTGATAATAGGTACACTTTGACTATAATCATTTCTGGTGTAACAGAAACAGAAAAAGGTTCATGGCATTTGTCAAATAACGATTTAACTATGAAGCCTGACATAAATGAACCAGTTTATTCTGGCACAGTTTCATCAGATATAATTACATTTAACAGGTTATTATTAATTAATGAAAAGGTTTACGATATTACTGCTAAATTTAAAAAGCTTCAAAAATAATATTATTGAATAATTATTCTTTTTATTCACTCCAGAAATAAAAATCTTTTGTGACTTTCTGTCCAGCAAGAGCAGCTTTTTGATAAAATGGTGTCCAGGATGATGTTACAGGATTTTTTGCCCTAACCCTGTACTGGAAATTACCTTTTAGAATTGTTCTTTCAAATTTATATTTACCGTCATTGTCAGTTATTTTTATTGTTGTATCGAATGTAATTTCTTTTTCCTGGTCTGCTTTTGCAAGACCAAAATCAACTTCAATACCACCGGTCGGTTTATTGTCAAGATAACAGGTACCTTGAACAATAAAAAGCTGGTTTTCATCATTTCCCTGTTTACTACTGCAATAACATATTAGAATAATAAGAATAGTAAAAAAAACCTTTTTCATTTTTAAACCATTAATTTTTTTATTTAACTTTTTTCCATTCATTAGCATCAGGTCCTTTACCAATTGTTGGAAAAGAAGATATTCTGAGATGAGCAGCACCCATAGGTATAAGCACAATATCTTCTACCTTTTCATCTGATTTAACAGGGCTTTTCTGCAATTTACCTGCACAATTATTAACGAGTGTCCAATTTGGAATTTTATTTCCTTTTCCATGCAATTCTATTGGAACACTATTACTTTCAAAAGGCTGGAAGGGCATTTTTCCTTTCTTTTTAACTACCTTAAAAGAAGATTCTGGATTGTTTGTGTTTACTATTAATCCATAATTCCAGGGAGTTGAAGGAAAAACTTCAAATTCAGGCCATTCATCGGTTCCACCGCACCTTTTCCAGTTTTCACCTATTTTTAGAGAATATGTTAAAGGACCTCTATTAATGGATATAGAATTTGCGACCTTCTTCCATAAAGTTAAGGTTATCTTCATAGGAAAAATAATTTTAATTCTATCGTTATTTTTCCATAATCTTTCAATTATTACATAATTATCAGGTTTGGGATTTTTATTTTTAAGTTTATTGTTTACATAAATTTTTGCGTTCTGACACCATCCAGGAATTCTAAAAATTAGAGGAAATTCAACCGGCTCAGGAGTTTTAATTGTAAAATTTACAACTTCATCAAATGGATAATAAGTATCTTCTAAAATAGTAACTTTAGTTCCACTTCCTACTCTTGCATTAACTTCTGATGGTGCATACAGAATGGCAGCTAAACCATTATTCCGGGTTGCCATCCATAGATGTTCAGAATAATAGGGCCATCCCTGAGAAACATTATGTTGACAGCATCTATACTTCCATGGAGAAAATGAAAGCATTGTTCCAGTATTTTGAAAATTATGAATCCCCCCAGAATCACACTGAACAAGATTTGGTGCTGTAAGATAATGTAATCCCTTAAAATTCGGCATAATCGCTGCTGGTAATGAATTAAAGGCAATATTCTCAATTCTATCAGCATATTTTGCTTCACCTGTTATCTTTATAAGAGATTCAAAGCTATACATAAATTCTACCATAGAACAGGTTTCAGCAGCCTGGGTTGCTCCAGTATATCCTTCTCTATAATTTTCATCGGCTGCGAACATTCCTCCGGGAACCTGACCATATTCGCTCATCACAGTATTATAGTTTCTCTCAACAGCTTCAATATGTCTTTTTTCTTTTGATTGTTGATAATATACTCCGGGTTCTCTTATTCCCATACAAATATTAACACCATGAGGTGTAGGAATTCCATCAGTCCAGTTGGCTGTTTTCTCATGGATTGCTTTAGCTAATTCAAGTAAGAATGGTTCACCAGTATGATTATAAAGCCAGTAGACACATTCAAGATTATCACCACCTCTGTATTTTTGCCAGCTTTCAGGAAGTAAATATTTACGAGGTATATATAATTGCCATTTAAAATATTTTGTCATAAATGGAATTATTCTGGGGTCTTTTGTTATTTCATAGTGAGATCGAAATATAAAAAGCATAATCATATTTGGCCAGTGGTCATGATTTTTCTTATTTTCTGGCGGTCCAAAATATCCATCTGGTTGCTGACTTTTTAAAGCAGCTTCCAGCCATTTGTTTGCTTCGTTAACCATATTTTTATCATTTAATATGTAAGCAAGGTCATGATAACCTTTAAGCCAATAAGGAAGTTCTTCCCAGCCCCTTGTTTTGAATGTCCACCATCCACTTTTTTCATTAATAAATCTGCTCAATTCTGGTAGATGTCCAACCATTCCTTCAGCCATTAACTTTAATTGATTAAGAACCCATCCTTTCGGTTTTATACTGCCCAGAGGTAGCTTTATTAGAGGATTCGGAATTAATGGTGGACGATTCGAAGTATAAAAGCTATTTGTTTTGCCTTTTAAAGGTAAATCAGAAACGAAAATGTTTTCCTGTATTCCTGTTTTTCTTGAACAATTTAAAAATAAAATGCCCCCTATAAATAAAGTATAGATA
>QNDJ01000432.1 GCA_003644825.1 Candidatus Zhuqueibacterota bacterium
TTGCCTCTCTAATAGTATGGTATATTAAAGGTTTTCCACTAATTAAGAGCAATTCTTTCGGTGGTGGAAATGTTTTTCTCATCCGTGAACCTGTTCCCCCGGCAGGTATAACAGCTTTTTTTATCATTTTAAGGTATAAAATAATTGTTAATGTGAAAAAATCAATATAAAATAAATTTGAACTGTGTAAAATAAATATTTATATTATATTTCAGTTTTTAATTTATTTTCCCGATAATTATTTAGAAGGATAAAATATGTTCATGGAAGAATGCTACATTCTTCCGGGTAAAAAGATGAGAAATTTAAGAGTAATAATTTTTCTGGTTGCGATAGTATTGTTTTATTGTGAAGGTAAAAAGCTGCCTCTTCCAACATATACTCCCGATATAAGAGGGAATACATCTCCTGTAGAGCCTTATGAACCCATTCCAGCTGATGGAAGCACAGACCAGCCAGTAAATTTAACATTAAGCTGGAAATGTTATGACCCTGAGGACGATTTAATTAAATATGATGTTTATTTTGGGACTGATACTTCGGTTCTGGAATTAATTGCCGAAAACAATCCTGATACGTTTTGTGTTTTGGATTCTCTGGAAAATGAAACAAAATATTACTGGAAAGTCAATGCAAAAGATCTTTATGGAATGCAGGTTCTGGGTCCCATCTGGAGCTTTATAACGATTTCAAAAATTAATAATCCACCTCAGGTTTTTATAGATAATCCAGCAGATGGTTCGAGTTTTTACAGAGGGGAGATGATTGATTTCACAGGTCATGGAATTGACCCGGAAGATGGTAATCTTCCTGACACATCATTATACTGGAGTTCCGATATTAATGGTTTTCTTCACCAGGGTTCATCATTTTCCATAAATACCCTGAAGGCAGGTACTCATACTATTACATTAAAAGGAAAAGATTCAAAAGGGGTTGAAAGTACGGTACAGATTCAGATAACAATTATGATTCCACCCCCAACTCCACCCACCGTTGAAATTAAATTTCCTTCTCAGGATTATATGATTTTTCTGGAAGGCCAGAATATCAATTTTCAGGCTGAAGGATATGACCCTTATGAGACCCTTTTAGATTCTGTTTTTGCCTGGAGTTCTGATATTGATGGTTTTTTAGGAAATGGCAAAAATCTATCTGTAAACAGCCTTCATACTGGTACCCATCATATAATTCTTACGGTTACAGACGGAGAAGGTTTTCAGGTGAGTGATACAGTAATCGTTTCAATAGCCTCACCCACCAATCAGGTTCCAGAAGCATGTTTTTATTTTACAAACAGGGTTATATTATCATCTGGTTCATCTGGAAAGTTAGTAACCCTGGATGCAGGATATTCTTATGATTCTGAAGACCAGAACAATTTGTTATTTAAATGGGATTTAAATAATGATGGTATATGGGATACAGAATATATTGAAGAAAGTGTAATATCTTTTGAGTTGAATTTAAGTAATGACGTAAACTATGTAAAACTTCTTGTAAGAGACCAGCAGGGGGGAATGGACTCGACTCTGAGAATTGTTCCGGAAATGGTTTATATACCGGCTGGTTCCTTTATAAGAGGCAGTGACCCTGATGAAGGTAATCCTGATGAAAGACCAGAAAAAGAAATCTCTATTTCTGATTTTTACATAGATAAGTTCGAAGTAACAAATGCCCAGTATACATATTTTTTGAATGATGGAAATTCTGAACACTATTATTTTGAAATGAAAATAGAAGAGAATAGTTCTGGAAAATTTATGCCGGTTAAAGGGTGGGAAAATTTTCCTGTTTCATATATTAACTGGTTTGATGCTAAGGCATATCTGATATGGTTGAGCAAAAAAACAGGGCTGAATTACCGTCTTCCAACAGAAGCAGAATGGGAAAAAGCAGCAAGAGGTGGTATATATCTTGATTCTTCAGGTTCAGTTTCAAATCCTTTACCGGAGAGAATATATCCCTGGGGAAATAACTTCGAAACAAATATAGCCCACTATTCAGGTAATCTATCGGAATTCCCGACGACTGCACCTTCAGGCTACTATAATGGAAAAAGTCCCTATGGAGTTTTTGATCTTGCAGGAAACGTCTCTGAATGGGTAAGTGACTGGTACTCGGACAAATATTATTCTACTGCACAACCTATAGATCCTGAAGGCCCCGAAACAGGATTTTATAGAGTAATTAGAGGTGGTTCATTTGAAAGTGATGCTGACCAGCTTAGAGTGGCAAAAAGAGAATCTTTTTTACCCGGTATGAGAGGGGCTACCAATGGTTTCCGGTGTGTTCTTAAATATTAAATGGAATTCCATAGGGCTTGAAAAATGTTGACTTGACATTTTGAAAAAATATTTATAATTTAGATAAAAGCCGAAGTGGTGAAACTGGTAGACGCGCACGGTTCAGGGCCGTGTGGGTGTATGCCCATGTGGGTTCGAGTCCCACCTTCGGCACTAAAAAACCCTGATAAGCATTCAATTATCAGGGTTTATTATTATTATTTTTTTATCAATAACTTCTTTTATAATAGATTTTAAATATAAATAGTTTGTTTGATTTATAACGTTATTATACTTCAAATATATAAATTTTGAAAAATCCTAATTTGCCCTTTATGGAGCTTGTAATAACAGATATGGTCTTAATAAGGAGTTCCGATAGGAGCGATATGGTTGTAGAATAAGAGACAAAAAAGATACAGAGCTCCGTAGGAGCGGTATGGAATGTTAAAAGCTCAGGAAAGATTTCAAGGTTATGGAAA
>QNDJ01000433.1 GCA_003644825.1 Candidatus Zhuqueibacterota bacterium
CTGATACCTCCTATTATAGTGAGGTTCCACCTACAATCCAAATAAAAAAATTCTCAGTTAATAGAAAAGACACTAAAATAAAAAATTCAATAAAACTTAAATATTTCCAGAACAATGTTAAATTTTCTTTTTCAGGAATCAGTTTCATAAACGAAAAAGAAATTAAATATAAATACATTCTTGAAGGGTATGACAAAAAGTGGTCTCCTTTTGTAAAAGAAACAAATGTAGCTTATAACAATCTGAGGAACGGAAAATATACTTTTAAAGTTCTTTCTTACAATAAGCAGGGTATACCGGCAAAAGAACCAGCATCAGTATTTTTTATTATATTACCACCTTTCTGGCGAACCTGGTGGTTTATCTCCGGGGCATCAATCATCATAACCGGTTTTCTTTACTTATTTTATAAATTAAATTTGAAAGCAAAAATCAAACAGGAAAAATTTATTTATGAGTATGATACTTCTCTGAAGTTTAAAAAAGAAATAATTCCTGAAAAAGACCCATCATTTAGAAATGTTGATATTGCAAGTATTTACCTTCCTTCTTCAAGGGTAGGTGGAAATTTTTATGGATATACCTGGGTAAATGCAAAAGAAAAGATTATGGCAATTTATATCGGTGATATCGAAGAAAGTGGTTTGCATTCGATAAAAGATTTAGTATTTTTAACTACATTACTCAAAGTAGTTGCTAAAAGTAACGGCGATTCAAATGAAGTTCTTTCAAAATTCAATAATATTCTTTATCGAAAAGATGAAAAAACTATAAATGTTAATTTATCATTTTCAATTTTTGATATTACAAACAGAATCATATCAATATCAAATGCAGGTTTAGGACGCCCAATTATGAAAAGAGATGATAATGTATTTTTATTAAACCTGCCAGGACCTGGCCTGCCAATTGGTGTAAGGAAAAGTTTATCATATAAAAATTTAAAAATTGAACTCAAGAAAAACGATTTTATTCTGTTTTTTACAAATGGACTGATTAAATCCAGGAACAAAATGAACAATGAATACGGCTATGAAAGATTAGAAAAAATTATTCAGGGGTACAATATTAAGAAGGTTACTTCTAAAGAGATAATTGAAATTATATCTGAAGACTTTAACAATTTCTGCTCAAATGTTGAACAAAAAGAAGATGTAACTCTTATTGCATTGAAATTACTTTAATCAAACCATCCTTCTTTTTTCATTACTTCCATCACGGTTCTACTACTCGGTCCATCACCTCTGGCTACAGAAACCCCAACATTTTCTCCAACAGCTTCAGCTATTTCAGCAATATCTTTATGTTTGAAACCAGGGCAAAGAAGAATGGAGTTTACTCTTTCATCCTCTACTAATTTTTTACTGACCTTAATAGCACTTTCCTGGTCTCTTACAAGAACAACAAAAAGTTTATATTTTGATGTTTCAATTATACACTTATGCTTTTCAGGGTCAGCATCAGGAGCATGTGCAAGAAATAACGTTTTAAAAGCCATAACAATACCTCTTTATTTAATTATTAAAAATCCTCCTTTATTTCAATAAACATATCTTTTTTCAAGTTTTCAAGCCATTTTTCAAATTCTCTATTTTTTTTGTAAAACAGGGCAATCTGTTCAACCTGATCCCAATCTTTTTTTAATGACAATTTATGTTTTTCTTCTTTTTTATTTAACTTGATAATATGTATCCCAAAACGTGTTTTGAAAGGTTTACTAACTTCACCTTCTTTTAAATTCTTTAGAACAGTAATGAATTCTGGAACCTGAATATTATCTAAAGTCACCCATCCTAAATTTCCTCTATTATTTTTAACTTCGGGG
The DNA here is from genome assembly GCA_003644825.1 of Candidatus Zhuqueibacterota bacterium. Lineage (GTDB taxonomy): Bacteria > SM23-31 > SM23-31 > B21-G16 > B21-G16 > B21-G16. Next base: position 1,826 of record QNDJ01000433.1, read on the forward strand.
TCTTCAGAATATTTTAAAGCCATTTCAGAAAAATCTGCTCCGTCTATAATTTCATCCCGAATTTTGTTTATTTTCTCAACTATTCTCTTAATATCATCTGTAGATACCTTTAAAGCAGCAAGAATATGTCGTGCATGGTATTTGTCTCCTTTTCTTTCAATTACCTGAATTATATGATAACCAAGGTTAGTCTTTATTATTGGAGAAATCTCATTTATTTTCAAATTTTTTGCCGCATCATCAAATTCCTTAATAAAGGTTCCGGGTTTTACCATACCAAGGTCACCACCGTTTTTTGCTGAATTCGGGTCATCAGAATAATTCCTCGCAAACTCTGCAAAATCGCCCCCATTTAACAACATTTCTCGAATTGTCTCAATCTTCTTTTTTGCTCTTTTTTCAGATTCTTTGCTTGGTTTCACCTGCATCAGTATCTGGCTTACATTATAAGATTCTGGAACTTCAGGCAAACTATCTTTCATAGTATTAAAAAACTCCTCAACTTCCCTTCGTGTTATTGTAACCCCACTTTCCATTTTATTTTTTACTCTCTCGATCATCAATCTACTTTTAACATCCTCTTTAAGGAATTTCCTTAACTGTTTTATATTGTATCCTGTTTGTCGCTCAGCTTCTTTTTCTGAACCTAACTGTTCAATTAATTGTTTCCATCTCTGCTCAATAACATTATTTACCTCTTTGTCAGTTACCTCAATACTGTCCTCAATTGCCTTTGTTAAAAGAACTTTATTATTTATCAAATATTCCAGGGTTTCCTTTTTAAGTTTATCATATTTTTCCTTATCGACTCTCGGGTCAATCCTTAACTGGGTTGCTCTTTGCTGTGTAACCAGAATTACTTCAGAATGAAGTATAATCTCGTTATTAACAATAGCAGCAATTTTATCAACTAACTGTTGAGCTGATACTTTA
>QNDJ01000434.1 GCA_003644825.1 Candidatus Zhuqueibacterota bacterium
GCATTGATAAGTGTTTCTGATAAAAAAGGTGTTGTTGAGTTTGCAAGGGCACTTAGCGAGATGGGGGTTAAGATAATCAGCACCGGTGGGACGGCAAAGGTACTCAGTGATGCAGGAGTGAGTGTCGTTAGTGTTGAATCGATTACCGGTTTTGGGGAGATGATGGACGGCAGGGTGAAAACTCTTCATCCAAAAATATTTGGTGGAATTCTTGCTGATAAAGACAATGAATTACATATTAGAGATTTGAATAAAAATAAAATCGAAACAATTGATATGGTAGTTGTAAATTTGTATCCTTTTAAAGAAGAAGTTGTTGAAAAAAGGTCTCCATTAAAAGAAGCTATTAATTTTATAGATATAGGGGGGGCTGCTTTAATAAGAGCCTCAGCAAAAAATTATCGATTTTGTGTTCCCGTAGTAAATCCAGAAAGTTATAATATCATCATAGAAAGGTTAAAAAATAACAATAATGTTATTACTGAGGATGAATCTTTTAAGTTTGCAATTTCAGCTTTCAAATATACTTATAAATATGATAGAATGATTTATGAATATTTTATCAGTAAGGATGTTGAGAATTCAGGAATGCCTTCTTATATGGAATTTTATCTTAAGAAATACAAAGAATTAAGATATGGTGAAAATGCCCATCAGAAGGCTGGATTGTATATAGAAGATGATTTCATAAAGAGGACAGAAGCTTTTAAAAAGTTACATGGAAAAGAATTATCCTATAATAATCTTGTTGATATAGATACTGCATTTGAGGCAGTAAATATCTTTGAAGAGCCAGCAACAGTAATATTGAAACATACTAACCCCTGTGGAGTGGGTATCGGTGAAAACCTAAAAGATTCGTACAGGAAAGCGCTGGATTGTGACCCTGTATCTGCTTTTGGTGGGATAGTTGGTTTTAATAGAAAAGTTGATAGAACTGTTGCAGAACAATTATATAAAATATTTCTTGAGGTAATTGTTGCACCAGAATTTGATGACTCTGCACTGGAAATTCTAAAAAAGAAGAAAAATCTCAGGCTTATTAACACAGACAATAAAACACTTTTAGAAAAGAAATATAAATATGATATTAAGTTAATAGGGATGGGGTTTTTAATTCAGGAGAAAGATTATACGGAGAAAGATTTTTCCCGGTTTGAGGTTGTTTCTAAGAGAGAACCAACAGAAGATGAATTAAAAGCTCTTTATTTTGGATGGAAAGTTATAAGGTTTATAAAATCAAATGCGGTTGTGTTTTGTCGGGCAGATAGAACTCTGGGAATAGGTGCAGGTCAGATGAGCAGAGTGGATTCAGTTGAATTAGCAACAATGAAAGCAAAAAATGCGGGTATATCCTTAAGAAATTCAGTTCTTGCTTCTGATGCTTTTTTCCCTTTTAGAGATGGTATTGATAAGGCTTATAATGCAGGTGCAACTGCTATTATACAGCCTGGTGGTTCAATAAGAGATAAAGAGGTGATTGAAGCAGTAGATGAACACAATATGGCAATGATTTTTACTGGAGTAAGACATTTCAGACATTAAAAAATTAGCGGAGGATAAATGGGATTTTCTTCCATATTTAATTTTTTTTCAAATGATGTAGCAATAGACCTTGGAACAGCAAATACTTTAATATATGTTAAAGGAAAAGGAATAGTACTGGATGAACCTTCTATTGTTGCCCTGAGTAAAAATAATGATAAAATTGTGGCAATAGGACAAAAAGCTAAAGAGATGCTTGGTAGAACACCGGATGAGATAGTTACCATTCGCCCAATGAAAGATGGAGTAATAGCTGATTTTGAAATTACTGAAGATATGTTGAGGGAATTTATTAAAAAAGTTGAGGTAAGCAGATTCTTAAGAGGACCACGGATGGTTATCAGTGTTCCTTCAGGAATAACGGAAGTTGAAAAAAGAGCTGTTAGAGATTCTGCTGAGCATGCCGGGGCAAGAGAAGTATACCTTGTTGCTGAACCAATGGCTGCTGCTATAGGCGTGGGGCTGGATATTCACCAGCCTGTTGGTAATATGATTATAGATATAGGAGGTGGGACAACGGAAATTGCTGTTATTGCACTTTCAGGGATTGTTAGTGAAACTTCATTACGGATTGGTGGCGATGAAATGAATGAGGTGATATTACAGTTTTTTAAGAGGAATTATAATCTTCTTATAGGAGAAAAAACTGCTGAAGAAATAAAATGTTCAATAGGTTCTGCAGTTCCTCTTGAAAAAGAGATTACAGTGTCTGTTAAAGGCAGAGATATTGTTGCTGGAGTACCAAAAATCATCGAAATAAGTTCAGTTGATATTAGAGAAGCTTTAAGTGAACCATTGAGTGTAATTGTAGATGCTATAAAGCTATCGCTTGAGAGAACCCCACCTGAGTTGTCTGCAGATATTCTGGATAGGGGTATAATTTTAACCGGTGGAGGGGCGTTGCTGAAGGGAATAGATGAGAGAATCAAAGAAGAGACAAACCTGCCCATCATTGTTGCAGATGACCCCCTTACCTGTGTTGTAAGAGGAACAGGAAAAATCCTTGATAATATTGAAGCCTATTCAAAAATCTTACTAAAAAGTAGAAGAATTTAAATGAGATTACTTATAGAAAAAATAAATAAAACAATTTATATATATAAGGAATATTTCATTTTTTTTGTATGTGTTATTTTTTCTGTTTATTTTCTTATGTCGAATCAGAATTCCCAGATATTGTCTTTAAAAATTGTTATAAGGGAATTTAC
>QNDJ01000435.1 GCA_003644825.1 Candidatus Zhuqueibacterota bacterium
GTAACCTACTTTAATAAAGAAGATTATAAAAATAGATTTATCCTTCGATTCAGACAATCCCCGAGAAGAAAACTGCAGAAATATATGGATAATTTTGACAATATATGGAAAATTCAAAATTATCTGTACAGGCAGGCAAGTTTGTGTAATATTCCTGTAATTCATAATGTTGAGTTTGACAAATCAATTTCTTCATTTCTGGGATTATGCACTGAATTTCTTCTTAAGAGGTGTGAAGAAGGAGAATCAGATGAGAATATCAGAAAAAAATTAAAAATGGAATTTGAGGAGAAATACTGGGATGATACGGAAAAAAGGAATACTGATAATCCTTGATGGGCTGGCTGATAGACCCATTCCAGAACTTGATAATTTAACCCCACTTGAATATGCTAAAACCCCTAATTTTGATTATCTTATTAGAAATGGTATATCGGGTCTGGTATATCCTGCAGCACCCGGGGTAAGGGTGGGCACAGATGTTGGAATTCTTGGTCTGTTTGGATATAATCCCTTCAAGGTTTACTGGGGAAGAGGACCAATTGAAGCAGTGGGTGCTGGGCTTGTTCTCAATAAAGGTGATGTTGCAGTAAGATGTAATTTCGCTACTGTTGATGAAGAGTTCAGAATTATTGACAGAAGAGCAGGAAGAATTCGTTCAGGAACAAATGAACTTGCTAAAGCACTCGATGGAATGAAACTTGATGATGATGTTGTTGTAAATTTCAAAGAAGGTACCGAACACAGGGCTGTAGCTATATTCAGGGGAAACGAATTATCAGCAGAAATTACAGACTCTGACCCGGGAATACCAGCTGAAGGAAAAAAAATAAAAGAAGTTAAAGCAATAACTCCTGGATTCACTTTTGCCGATAAAACTGCATTTTTGTTTAACCAATTTATACGTAAATCCTATGAGATTCTTAAAAATCACCCGGTAAATCAAGAAAGAATAAAGAATAATCTTCTACCTGCAAATATACTGATTACAAGGGGGGCAGGTATGAAGATGAAAGTAAGGAAAATTGCTGAGAGGTTTAACATCAATGCTTCGGCTATCAGTGGAGAAACAGTGGTAATAGGAATAGCTAAAATTGCTGGATTTAACCCCGTTACTAAAAAAGGAATGACATCAAACATCGATACAGACCTCGAGTTGAAAATTAATGTTGCGCTTCAGGAATTAGAAAAAAATGATTTTGTTATTCTGCATATTAAAGGAACTGACATTGCCGGTCACGACAATCAGCCGCTGAAGAAAATGGAGTTTATTCAAAAAATTGATAGTTTTATCGGTGTTTTCCTTGATAATATAAAAGGCAAAGATGATATATATATTGCCTGTTCATCGGACCATGCTACACCCTGTAGAATAAGAGACCATACAGCTGACCCTGTTCCATCATTTATCTGGGGGAAAGATTTATTAACAGACAATGTTACTTCCTTCGGAGAAAGAAATTTTTTCTCCGGTGGGCTTGGAAAAATAAGGTCAAATGAATTTATCTTAACTTTATTAGATTTTATGGGTGTAACTTATAAATTAGGGTCATAAATGAAAGAAAATGTAAAAGTATCAAAAATTATGAACAGGAGAGTAATTACTGTTCCTATGAAGATGACAATTGAAGAATTATACAGGGTTCTGAGGGAACAGAAACTTACAGGTGTACCTGTTGTTAATGATAATAGGGAGCTTGTTGGAATTGTATCAAGAGAGGATATTTTACGGTCTACATACAGACCACCTAACTCTTACACTGAATTTGATGATATTTATGACCTTTTCTTCCCTGGTTTTCAGGAACACGAGGAAATCAATAGAAAGGGAAGGATGTTTTACTGGGTTGAAGAAATAATGACCAGAGATGTTATTACTGTTACTGAAAATGCCTCAATTCAAGAAGTATGTAGATTAATGTTTGAAAACGGTATTCATAGAATTCCGGTAGTAAGAGAAAAGAAGGTTGTAGGAATTATAAATACAGAGGATATATTCAGGTTTATTATGTATAACTCTTTCGTTTAGACCCGTCAGCCTGAAAATAAAAAAGGCTTTGTGATTTAGTCATAAAGCCTTTTTAAAAACTCGAAAGAAATATTAAGCATATACGGAGACGAACTTTTTATCTCTTCCTTTTTTTTCGAATATAACTTTTCCATCGGTCAGTGCGAAGAGAGTGTCATCACCACCGATTCCAACATTTTTTCCTGGATGAAACTTTGTCCCTCTCTGCCTGATGATGATATTTCCAGCTTTAACGAATTGTCCACCGTATTTTTTTACGCCTAATCTTTTGGAATGACTTTCTCTTCCATTTCGAGAACTTCCAACTCCTTTTTTATGAGCCATATTTTTTCACACTCCCTTTATATCTTCTATTTTTATTTTTGAATATTGCTGTCTATGTCCTCTTGTTACTTTATAATCTTTCCTTCTTTTCTTTTTAAAAACGATAATCTTTTTTTCTTTACCATGTTCAAGAACTTTAGCTTTTATAGATGCACCCTTGATTATGGGCCTTCCAAGCATAATGTTGTTATTGTTTTTAACTAACAGAACATTATCAAATTCTATCTCAGAACCTTCCTTTAAATTTAGTCTGGGGACTTTTATTTCACTTCCTTTTTCTATTTTATATTGATAACCAGCAATTTCAACTATAGCATACATTATTATCTCTCAATTAAATTATTTAAAAATAAAATTTAATAAATATTTTAGAATTTGTCAAGTAAAAGTATTTTAA
>QNDJ01000436.1 GCA_003644825.1 Candidatus Zhuqueibacterota bacterium
CTTAATAGGAGGATAGATAGTGAAATGCCCAATTTGTGGTGAATTCGACGAAAATGATAATTTTACCTGTCCTAAATGCAATAGAGAGTATATTTGTGGAAAACATTATGATTATGATTATCTTGTATGTACAGATTGTAGTGCAAAAATAAAAGAAGAAAAAAGAAAAAAATTAGAAGCAGAAAAAAAGGAAAAAGAAAAAAAGGTAAGAAAAGCACCAAAAGCAGATGAATTAAAACCTATTGAGGTTAAAGAAGAGAAATCTCCGTTTTATTATAAGAAAGCAAGATGTCCTGTATGTGGCAGTTATTCGGAAAACAAATATTTTCATGCGAAGATGTACTCGGAGAGAAAAACAGAAATTGATAAACAAGTTATTTTATATGGCTGGAAGAACCCGGAGTTTAAGAAATATCATCCACCACTTTATTATTTCTGGCATTGTAAGGGATGTAAATATACAGACTCATATCTTGAATTCGAGAACCCGATGAAAAATATGTGGAGTAACTTCAGAACAGTTGCAGATTCGTTTGAACAAAAAATGGAGAATGATGATAAATTTGCTTCTCTTGTGGAATTATTGAGTAGTGATATTTCCTTTGATAATATGGATTTTTTAAGTTCAATAAAATTACATCTTTTAGCTATTGCTATTCAGGAGTGTATTGATGATGAAAAGGAAAGAGACCCCTTTAAACTTGGAAGATACTACTTGAGGTATGGTTGGCTTTTCAGGGATATGAAAACAAATGAAGAATTTGGTAAACAGCTTCCTTCTGTAAATCAGTTTATTCCGAAAGTGAGAAAATTCTGGAAGGAAGTTCCTTCAGATGAAAGAACAGCATTGGGGTATGCAGCAAGATATCTGAATATAGCTTTTAAAGTTTATCCAGGGATAAAAAGTATGGTTGCAGAAGTCGATTTGTTATTGATGATTGCGGGTATTTATCTAAAAATGAACAATCATCAGAAAGCTCTTGAATATATGAATATGGTTATTCAGAGAGGTCAAAAATCAAAAATGAAAATTGAAACCAGATTGAGAGATATTGACCACGATAAAGTTGGTTCTCTGGATGAAGAACATAAATTAAGTATTCAACTTAAAAAGATAGGTGTTATTGTCTCCAGAGCAAGGGATACAATGCTTGATATTCAACAGGAAAGATTTAAAGCAGAAAAAGCAAAAGCAGAAAAAATAATTGCAAAACTCAAGGATAAAACTCCAGCTGAAATCAGAGAAATTCTTATAAAAAAAGGAATTGATAGAAAAGTTGCAATTAAGTTAACGCCTGAAATAAAGAAGAAAAAATTTTTAGGCTTATTTTAGGGGAAATGTTATGACAGATATTGTATATATTCACGCAAGGGAAATTCTTGATTCGAGGGGGAATCCAACAGTAGAAGTGGAGGTTTTGATATCCAATGGGAATATTGGAAGAGCTATTGTTCCTTCTGGAGCATCAACAGGTGAACACGAAGCCCTTGAATTGAGAGATGGTGAAAAAAGATATAATGGAAAAGGTGTTAGAAAAGCTGTAGAAAATGTTAACAGTATTATAAGTAAAGAAATAACAGGTATGGATGCTACCGACCAGATTTCTCTGGATAAAAAGTTAATAGAACTGGATGGAACACCAAATAAAGCAAAGTTAGGGGCAAATGCAATTTTGGGTGTTTCTCTTGCAGTTGCGAAAGTTTCATCATCTTTTTTTGGTGTACCTCTTTATAGATACATCGGTGGTGTGAAGAGCAATGTTCTGCCTGTTCCTATGATGAATGTTTTGAATGGTGGTTCCCATGCGGAAAATAATGTAGATTTACAGGAATTTATGATAGTTCCTGTGGGGGCATCGAGATTTGTAGAAGCGGTGAGAATGGGGGCAGAAGTGTTTCATACATTAAAGAAGGTTCTGAAAAATGATGGGTTAAACACTGGTGTTGGAGATGAAGGTGGTTTTGCACCTGACCTTAAATCCAATGAGGAGGCTATTCAATATCTAATAAGAGCAATTGAAGAATCAGGCTATAAACCAGGAAAGGATATTTATATTGCCCTGGACCCTGCTTCAAGTGAATTTTATGATAAGGATAAGAAAAAATATATATTAAAAAGTGAAGGAAAGGAACTTGATTCTGATGAAATGGTCGATTATTATGAAAAAATTATAAATAATTACCCCGTTATTTCTATTGAAGATGGAATGGCAGAAGATGATTGGGAAGGATGGAAAATAATAACTGATAGGCTTGGAAACAGAATCCAGATTGTAGGAGATGACCTTTTTGTTACCAATTACAACCGCCTTAAGATGGGTATTGAGAAAGGTGTATGTAATTCTATATTGATTAAGTTAAATCAAATTGGAACTTTGACTGAAACTCTTGAGACAATTGAACTTGCAGTAAAAAATGGTTATACAACCGTGATTTCCCACAGGTCAGGTGAAACTGAAGATACTACAATAGCAGACCTTGCAGTAGCAGTTAATGCCGGGCAGATTAAAACAGGGTCTTTATCTCGAAGTGAAAGAATTTGTAAATATAATCAGTTAATTAGAATCGAGGAAGACCTTGAAAAAACAGGTTATTATCCGGGGATAACTGCATTCAAAAATTTTCGATAAATAATGAAAAAGAAAAAACTTAGACGGGTTTTTTACATTATAATTTTTCTTGTGATTATTTATTTTTATGGGGCTGGTGATTATGGATTTTTCCAGTTTTTTAGTTTAAATGCTCAAA
>QNDJ01000437.1 GCA_003644825.1 Candidatus Zhuqueibacterota bacterium
TATAATATTTGAGGTGTTTAACTATGAATAATAAAATAAACAGGCGTTCATTTTTAGCAACCTCTGCAACTTATTTAGCTTCAGCAACGGTTTTTAGCAGTCCATTTTTCAAGCTGAATGATAACGCTGCTGAAACTGTTCTGTCGGAAAAGTTCAGAGGGCAATTAAAGAAAAGCCTTTATTATGGTATGCTTCCTAAGTCTATGAGTATACTTGAGAGATTTAAGCTTGCAAAGAGAGCAGGATTTATAGGTATTGAAGTTCCAACTATAGAGAACTCTGATAAACTTGGTGAATTTAAAGAAGCAGCAAAAGTTTCCGGACTTAAAATTCACTCGGTTATGAATCAGAGGCACTGGAAATACCCTTTGTCAAGTCCTGATGCATCGGTAATCAAAAAAAGTATGGAGGGTATGGAGATTTCTCTCAGGAATGCCCATGATTTAGGAGCCACAACGGTTCTTCTTGTTCCTGCAGTGGTTAATTCGAAGATTTCCTACAGGGACGCTTATGTCCGTTCTCAAAAGCATATAAAGGAACTTTTACCTCTTGCGAAAGAACTGAATGTAATAATTGGTGTGGAAAATGTGTGGAATAAGTTTTTACTCAGTCCGCTGGAGTTTGCTCGATATGTTGATGAATTTGATAGCCCATTTTTGAGAGCATACTTTGATGTTGGAAATATAGTTATCTCAGGTATTCCTCAGGATTGGATTCGAACATTAGGAAAACGAATTGTTAAGGTTCATATAAAGGGTTTTAATGAAAAGACAAAGAAGTTTGTTAACCTTGGTGATGGAACAATTAATTGGCTCGAAGTAAGGCGAGCTTTTAGTGACATAGGATATAGTGGTTATATTACAGCAGAATTACCCGGCGGGAACTTTGAGTATTTAAAGGATGTGAGTTCCCGAATGGATAAAATTATATCCGGTAAGAAAATTAAGAGTTGAATTTTTTAATGAGGTATAAAATGAAAGATAAAATTAATCGAAGGGATTTTATAAAGAAAGTATCGGTAACAGCTGCTGGCTTGTCAATATTAAAGCCGGAAACTGTTTTTGGTACCAGAGCTAATTCAAGTGTTCATCTTGGAATCATAGGTTGTGGTGGTCGTGGAACTTATGTTGCAACTTCTTTTGTTAATAATACTGACACTCGGGTGGTTGCTATTGCTGAACTTTTTGAAGATCGATTAATGAAGGGTAAATCTCATTTTAATGAAATTGCTGTAAAGAATAACTATCCAGAACTAAAATATTCCCGTCTATTTTTAGGTTCTGAAGCGTATATGAAGCTTTTAGATCTGAAGGATGTTGATGCAGTTTTGATTACAACCCCGCCTTTTCTTCATGCGGAACATCTGGATAAAACCGTTGAAGCAGGAAAACATGTTTATTGCGAAAAGCCTGTAGCAGTAGATGTTAATGGTTGTAGAAGAGTTATGCACATCGGAAAAAAAGCAGAAGGAAAAGTAAGCCTTGCTGTAGGGTTCCAGATACGGCATGCAACTCCTTTTGTTGAGATGGTTCGAAGGATTCATTGTGGTGCTATTGGTGATATTGTTATGGGGCAAACCTATTACTTTTTTGGTTTTATAGACTTGCCACCATATCCGGGTGTATCTTCAGATGAGCTCAGGATGCGTCACTGGCTTTATGACAGGGCACTTTCAGGAGATATTATTGTGGAGCAGGGAATTCACGTTATTGATATATGTAACTGGGTTTTGAAGTCACATCCAGTTAAAGCATTCGGAACAGGAGGAAGAAAAGGAAGGTTTGATGAAGGCAATTGCTGGAGTCACTTTGTTGTAGATTTCACATATCCAGGCAATGTTTCTGTTTCATTTCAATCTGCACAATTTGACCCCGGATATGGAGATGTATGTGAACGATTTTTTGGAACAAAAGGAATTTCTGAATCGCATTATACAGGTGGAGTATTTATAAAGGGCGAAAATAAATGGGATTCCGGTGTGGCAAGAGGAACACCTGAAGAAATAGGAAAAAAAGAATGGGCTACCGGTGTTTTTAAATCTGCACTTCAGGATGCTGACCCAAATAAGCAAAAAGCATTTATCAATAGTATTAAAAGTGGTAATTATGTAAATGAAGCACATACCGGGGCAGAAACGGCACTCAGTGCTATTCTTGGGAGAACAGCTGCTTACAAACGTGAAGAGGTTACCTGGGACGAACTTGTTGCATCTGATGAGAAATGGGACCCAATGATAGACCTCACCCAGTTTGACATTTAATCTTCACAGAATTGTTGAAGGCATATTATAACCGAGAGGGGTGCTAAAATATCTGATATAGATTTTACACCGGTATGGTTTGATTCGATGGGTGCAAAGTCGATGTGCTGTTCGATAAAGACCAAGGATGTAAACATAATTATAGACCCCGGTGTATCTGGAATGCAGCCCGGTTTTCCTGCATCTACTGGAAAGAAATTATTATGGCTAAGGAAAGCACGTAAGGCTATTAAAACAGCATTAAAATATGCAGATATAGTTATAGTTTCTCACTATCATTATGACCACTATAATGTTTTAAATACAAAAAATCTGAATGGAAAGATATTGCTTATAAAGAATCCAAATGAGTTTATAAATTATTCTCAGAGAGAAAGAGCTGTTGAATTTTTTAAAAAGTTATCTTTAAAATTTCTCGGTAAACCTTTGAAAAAGGTTATGGAAAAACCCGAAGTGCGTAACTATTCTGACCCCATTAATAAACTTAA